>CAZHSS010000006.1:0-9535 GCA_964535205.1 uncultured Verrucomicrobiota bacterium | reverse complement strand
GGCGACTTTCTGCGCCGGCATCCGGGCATGATGGAGAAGTGGAAAGTGGCGCGGGAGTCGGCCAAGGGCGAGCGGGCGCCGGGGGTGGAGTCGGGGCTGGATGAACTGCCCCAGGGGGTGCGCGGGGTGGTGATGTCGGTGAACGTGGACGGCTCGCTGCGCAAGCGGCTGGTGGAAATGGGCGTGACCCCCGGGGTCCTGATCGCCGTGGAGCGGGTTGCGCCGCTGGGCGATCCGATCGCCGTGGAGGTGCGCGGCTACCGGCTGTCTATGCGCAAGGCCGAAGCGTCGAACATCCGGGTGAAGTGGCGGCCCGGGCTGGTATGAACCGGGGGGCGCCATGAACGGAAAGACCGCCCGCGCGCGGGATCGGGTCATCCTGCTGGCCGGGAATCCCAACAGCGGCAAGACCAGCGTCTTCAACTGGATGGCCGGGGCCCACCAGCACGTGGGCAACTATCCCGGCGTGACGGTGGAAAAAAAGTCGGCGGTGTTCACCCGCGGCGGCACGCGCATCGAGCTGGTGGACCTGCCGGGGGTGTACAGCCTGCTGGCGGCCTCGCCCGAGGAATCCATCGCCCGCGACGAAATTCTGTCGGGCGCGGCAGACGTGGTGATCCAGGTGATGGATGCGACCAACCTGGAACGCAATCTGCATCTGACGGCGCAGCTGACCGAAATGGGCGTCCCGGTGGTGTACGCGCTGAACATGAGCGACGAGGCCGAGGCCAACGGCCTGCGGTTCGATCTGGAGCGGCTGTCCGGCCTGCTGGGCGGGCCGGTCGTGCCCACGAACGGCAGCAACGGCGACGGGGTGGGCGCGCTGCTGGAGGCGGCGCTGGAGACAGCCGCGTCCGGCCGGATCTGCACCGGCCGGGTGTATTACGGGCTGGACATTGAATCGTCGCTGGCGGCGATTGCCGAACGCTTCGAGGGCGACGATGCGGTGTCGGCTCGCCGCCGGGCGATTGCGCTGCTGGACGGGCTGGATGATCCGCATGCGCCGGCCGGCGCCGTGGAGACGGCGAGGCAGGAAGGCGTCCGGCTTGAAAAGCGCGGGGGGCGTCCGGTGGATGTGCAGCTGGCCGAAGCCCGCTACGGGTTCGCTCTCGGCGCGGCCACGGAAGCCAGCCAGTCGGAGGCCCATCACGTGCGGCGCGACCGCACGATGCGGCTGGATGCCGTGCTGCTGCACCGCATCTGGGGACTGCCGATTTTCGTGGCGCTGATGTGGGCGCTGTTCAATCTGGTGTTTGCCCTGGGGGAGCCGCCGATGCAGTGGATCGAAGCCGGCCTGGGCTGGCTGTCGGACCGGGTGCTGGCGGTCTGGCCGGACGGCGCGGCGCCGCTGCTGCAGTCGCTGGTGGTGGATGGCATCCTCGGCGGCGTGGGCGGGGTGATTTCGTTCCTGCCGAACATCCTGCTGCTGTTCCTGGGCATCGCCTTCCTCGAGGACACGGGCTACATGGCCCGGGTGGCGTTCCTGATGGACCGGGTGATGCACAAGATGGGGCTGCACGGCAAGAGCTTCATTCCGATGCTGATCGGCCTGGGCTGTACCGTGCCGGCCATTCTCGCGACCCGGACGCTGGAAAGCCGGCGCGACCGGTTCACGACCATCATGGTGTCGCCGTTTGTCAGCTGCGGGGCCCGGCTGACCATCTATGCGCTGCTGATTCCGGCCTTTTTCGCGCCGGCATGGCGGGGATGGGTGCTGTGGGGCCTGTACATGGCGGGCATTCTCGCGGCGATCGGCGTGGCTCGGCTGCTGCGCGGCACGCTGCTGCGGGGGGAGAGCGCGCCGTTCGTGATGGAACTGCCGCCCTTCCGGCTGCCGACGTGGCGCTCGGTGGGCATTCACATGTGGGACCGCGCCTGGATGTATCTGCAGAAGGCCGGCACGGTGATTCTGGCCATTTCCATTTTGCTGTGGGCGCTGGGCACCTTTCCCCGGCGAACGGAATTTAGCCGCGACTATGCCGCGGCCATTGAACAGGCGGCGGGTCCCGCCGAGGCCGCGGAGCTGGAGGCGGCGTGGCAGGCGGAACGGTTGGCGCATACGGCTGTCGGCCGGATCGGCCGGGGGCTGGAGCCGGTTCTGAAGCCCCTGGGCTTTGACTGGCGCGTGGGAACGGCGCTCGTCGGCGCCTTTGCCGCCAAGGAAGTCTTCGTCGCGCAGATGGGCATTGTGTTTTCGCTGGGAAGCGTGGAGGACGAGCCCGACAGCCTGCGGCGGACCCTGCGGGAACAGTATACCCCGCTGCAGGGGCTGGCGATGATGCTGTTCTGCCTGCTGAGCGCCCCGTGCATGGCGACGATTGCCGTCACCCGGCGCGAAACGAATTCATGGAGCTGGGCGCTGGGCATGCTGGTGGGCATGACGCTCATCGCCTGGGGGGTCACGTTCGTGGTGGTTCAGGCCGGGCTGTGGCTGGGCTGGGGGGGCGGCTGACATGAACGCGCCGTGGGCCGACTGGATGGCCGTGGGGCTGGCGGTGGCGCTGGCCGCCGCCTGGCTGGGATTCCGGATCCGCCGCCAGTGGCGGCGGCAGCGGGACGCCCGCCCCGGCGAAGGCGCCTGCGGATCGAAATGCGACGACTGCCCCTTCAGCCAGGGGTGCGGGGGGCGGAATTAATCGGATTCGGGGTTGTCCCGCAGGGGCCATTCGAGATCGAGGGTCAGGCCTTTTCGGGTAGGGAAGGCATGGTCGGTTCCGTCGAACGACAGCGTGGCGGTCTCTCCGGCGGCGCGAACGGCAAAGGGGCTCTCCGGCTGGCGGGCGTGGAGGATGGCGGCGAGGGTCACGGCTTTTTCCAGGCCGTCGCCGCGGCGCGAATTCCAGACTTCGTCGGGCTGGGCGGCGCGGGTGGCGTCATAGATGGATTCGCCGGGCATGTCGCGGAGGACGGCCGCGGCCGCGGCCGGATCCATGGCGCGGGCGGCTTCGACGCAGACGGGCGAGCGCTCGATGGCGGCCTTGAAGAAGGGGCGCGGATCGGTGCGGGCCAGATCGCGGGCGGCGTAGAACGCCAGGTCCGCCGCGGGGTTGGTCGCCCGCTGGGCTTCCAGGGCGCGGATGATCTCCTCGCGCGAAAGGCCGGGGGGCAGGTCGATGCTCGGTCCGGGTGCAAAGGTTTTTTCCCCGCCGGCATCAGGCCAGCGCGGCTCCAGTTTGCAGAAGGCGCGCAGCTCGCGGATGATGTCGCAGGCGTCGGATGAGTAGCAGTTGAATTCGCGCCCGAGTTTCTGGCGGTCGTCCTCGTTATCGAGATCAATGCGGTTGTGGTGGAAGTAGTCGTCGAACTTGTTCAGGGGGATGCGGTCGGTCAGGGGCTCGGGGAAGAACTCATCTTCATCCATTTCGGCGAGCAGCTTTTCGCGGGTGCGGTCGGAGACCTTGTAGGGACAGGAGTTTTCAAAGGCGTAGGCCCGCTCGGCGGGGATCCAGCGGCGCTTGCCGAACACGATGTGTTCGATCTGGAAACAGCGCTGCCGCTGGGGGTTCTGGCGCAGGAAATTGAACAGGATTTCGGGCGACACGTCGGTCTGCAGGAAGCCGCGGAGACGCGTCCGGAAGCGTTCATAGGCCGCCGGGTCGATGCCGGCCTCGGGATAGACGGTGTGGATCCAGCCGGTGCAGTGCGAGACGATGGTGATCTGCTCGTTTTCGAGCGCGCGCCGGGCCTTGGCGCTGAGTTCGGTGCCGTTGAACCACATGGCCTTGGTGACCAGCCGGCGGTTGTTGGTCAGGATGCCGTCGTGGACGTCCACGAAGTTCTGCGAATGCAGGGGAGTGGCGACCAGAAAGAGGTCGTCGAGCGGAATGCCGCACAGGATGTAGAGCGCGGCGGCATAGAGGGTGGAGAGGGAAACACATTCGCCGGCGCCCTGATCGTGGCCGGGCTGGAAGCGGAAGGCGTCCATGGCTTCGACGGTTTCGGTCTTCCAGTAGGGGATGACGTCGCGGGTGTACTTGTCGAGGCCGAAGTGGCGGCGGATGTCGAGGTCGAAGTAGAACCGGTCGCCTTCGTAGCCGAACAGCGCGTTGCTCCGGGCGATGGTGTCCCGGTCCATGAAGGGGGCGAAGCGCGCCATTTCCTTTTCCTGCGTCGTCAGCCCCCAGGTTTCCAGGTCCAGGTTGAACGCATAATGGTCCATGATGAACTGCTTCAGCCGCTGGATGCGCCGGTAGGGCGTCAGCTTGGCGAAATTGGCGAACCAGGGATCCTCGCGCCACTGCCAGATCCGGGGCGACATCAGGTTGGCGAGCACCAACGGATACAGCAGGCTGGGGAAGATGAAGATTTCCATGTCCGACAGCGTCGCCGCGGAGGAATATTCCTCCCAGCGCGACATCGGAACCGGCGGAACGGTTGGGGGCAACTCACTCATGCGCGCCACTATGCCCCGCTTTGTTCGCCTGCGCAATCCGGAACGGACAGACCGAAGGGGCTTCGTGGCTTCGTGGCGAGAAGGAGGCGCTGGTGGTGCTTGGACACGGTCCCCCGGTCCGGCTTGAATCGGCCGTCCGCCATCCGGATCCGGCCTGCCGGATTCTGCATCGGGATTCACGACGGCCGCGATCGCGGTCGAAGCCATTATGGATGTTATAACAAGCATAGTATGGTTGTTATAACAACCATAATCCCGGGAGGGTGCGGGCAGCGGCGGGGATGGGGTCATTTTGAGATTGCGGGAGCATAGGGGTTTGGGGAGACTGACGATCTACATGGAAGCACAAAAACAGGCGGAGAGCGGGGGCGGCCGGGCATGGCGCTGGGGACACTTGATTCTGGCGGTTGCGACCGGAGTGGCCTGGCTGGGTCTGGCGGGCATGAATCTGTGGATGGGGGAGCTGAACCAGGATGAAGGCTGGTACTTGTATGCCGCCGGACAGATCCGGGATGGCCGGCTGCCGTACCGCGATTTCGCCTTCACTCAGCCGCCGCTGATGCCGCTGGTCTATTCGTGGGGCTATTCCTGGGTGGAGCGATTCGGGGTGGCTGGCGGCCGGGCGCTGACATGGTTTTTCGGGGCGCTGGGCCTGCTGCCGGCGGTCTGGCTGGCCATGCGCACCGGGCCGCGGCAGGCGCAGCGTTTGACAGGCGGGATCTGCTTCATCCTGGCGGCGGTGAATCTGTATCAGTCGTACTTCACCACGGTGGTGAAGACTTATGCGTTGTCGGGCATGTTTCTGGCGGCGGGGCTGGCCATGCTGTCGTTCGTGGGGCGCCGCCATGCCTTCCGGGCGGCCTCGGCGGCCGGTTTTCTGCTGGCGTGCGCGGCGGCCACGAGGATTTCGCTGGGGGCGGCGCTGGCGCTGGGCGGGCTGTATTTGCTGGCCTGCCGCAAGCGCGTCAAGGCCTGGGCCTGGCTGGATTTCGCGCTGGGCGGGGGGATGGGGCTGGCGGTGACGTTGCTGCCGTTCATGGCGCTGGGGCGCGAGGGATTCCGGTTCGGCATCCTGGAATATCACACGCTGCGCGAAGCCGGTCCGTGGATGGTGCAATGGGCCTACAAGGCGGGCGGCCTGTCGCGGCTGGTTCAGGCGTATTTCCCCGCCGCGGTGCTTGGGCTGTTCCTGCTGGTGGCGGCGGTTCGCCGGCTGGCGAGCCGCGCGCTCGCGGCGCCTGCGGCGTCCGCCGCGGCCGGTCCTGGGCCGGAGTCCGCTGCCGATGGCATGGCACCGTGCTTCCATGCCTTCCTGTGGGTGGTGGTGGCGGCGCTGGCGCTGGTCCATCTGTCCGCTCCGTTCCCGTACGACGACTATCAGGTGCCGGTCTATCCCGTTTTCTGCGCCGCGCTGGCGGTCGCGGCGTCCCGCTGGTGGGTGCGCATGGAAACCCGGTGCGCCGACAAACCCGCCGGCGACGCGCGCAGCGCGCGGCGGCTGGCCGTCCTGACCGGCCTGTGGCTGGTATGCGCGCTGCATGTGTTTTCCTCGCCGATGGCGCAGAACTGGTTTGTGGCGGGGCGCGACCGCATCTGGTGGCGGCTGCGCGAGCAGAGTCCCATGACGCAGTTGCGGGACATGGGTCGCTGGGTGCGGGAGCTGACGCTGGCCGAGCAGGGCTCGGAACTGCTGACGCAGGACACGTATCTGGCGGTGGAGGCGGGCCTGCCGGTGCCGCACGGGCTTGAAATGGGGCCGTTCAGCTACTATCCGGACTGGCCCCGCGAGCGCGCGGAGCAGATTGGCGTGGTGAACCGCGACATGCTGCGGGAGCTGCTGGCGTCATCCACCAACGCGCCGATCGCGGCCTTCAGCGGGTACAGCCTGGCGATCCGGTCGCCGGAGGTCGAGGAGATCACCCGCGACGACCGCCAGGCCCTGGACGTGATCCTGGCGGAGCATTTCGAGCCGGTGGAAAGCGTGCCGGGCTTCGGGCAGGCCGGGACGGTTCTGGAGATTCTGCGGCGCAAGCCGATCGAGGACGCCGCGGAGACGGCGGCAACGGCCGGGGAATGAAGCTGTCCCTCATCGTGCCGGCTTTCAACGAGGAACGCCGGATCGGCGGCATGCTGGAGGCCTATCTGTCGTATTATGCCGCTGGATACGGCGAGGAGTTCGAAATCATCGTGTCCGTCAACGGATCAAAAGACCGCACGGAGGACGTGGTTCGGGAATTCCAGCCGCGATATCCCCAGCTGCGGGTGCTGGTGACGCCGGAGGCGATCGGCAAGGGCGGGGCGGTGATGGCGGGGGGGCGCATCGCCAGGGGCGACCTGATCGGGTTTGTGGACGCCGACGGCGCCACGCCGCCCGCGGCATTCGAGGATCTGGTGAAGCAGATCGGCGACGCGGGGTTGATCATTGCGTCGCGGCGCCTGCCGGGGGCGGTGGTGAAGCCCCGCCAGCCGTGGAAGCGGCGCACTGTCTCACGGGTGTTCAACGGCCTGGTCCGGTCGCTTTTCAAACTGAAGATCACGGATACCCAATGCGGCGCGAAGCTGATGACGGCCGAGGCGTGGCGGGCGATTGTGCCGCACATCGGCCTGACCAAATGGGCGTTTGACGTGGACATGCTGTTCAAGACCCGCCGGGCGGGATACCGGATTGCGGAAATTCCGACGACGTGGAGCGACGTGGCCGGCTCCAAGCTCCGGATCGGGCGGGTGTCGTTCCAGATGCTGCTGGCGATTGTGCGGCTGCGCCTGCTGTATTCGCCCCTGCGCTGGGTGGTGACGCTCTACGACCGCCTGCTGGGGCGCGTGATCGAGCTGGAGCCGGCTCCCCGATGAATGCCGCGCCGGCAGGTCGGGATGCGTCGGGGTTGTTCCGGCACGGCAGCATGCTGGTGGCGGGCACGCTGACGGGTGCGGTGTGCAATGCGGCGTTCCACATGGTGGTGGGGCGCGAGCGGGTGCTGCCGAATGCGGAGTACGGTTCGCTGGTGGCCATGCTGGGGATCATCCTGGCGGTCAGCACGCCGATGCTGGCGCTGCAGAACACCCTGGCGCATTTCATTTCGACGAGGGACCGCGCGGGGCGGCGCGAGGAAATCCTGCCGTTTTTCCTGCATTGGGTGGTTCTGTTTGCCGGGATATCGGCGGTGATCGTGGCGGGGGCGTGGCTGTTCCGCGAACCGCTGGCGGCCTTTTGGAACGTCGGGCCGGTGCTGATGTTCATGACGTTTGCCGTGCTGGCCGCGAGCCTGTGGATGAGCCTGTTCCAGGGGCTGCTGCAGGGCATGCAGGCGTTCGGCTGGCTGGCGTGGGCGCCGCAGGCATGGGGCGTGACGCGCCTGGCGCTGGGCGCGCTGTTCGCCGTCGCGGTATCGGCCACGGCGACGGCGGCGCTTGCCGCGCAGGGCATCGGGGTGGCCGTGGTGCTGCTGCTGTGCACGTGGGCGCTGCTGCGCATGCACCTGCCCCGGGGCGGCGTTGTCGAGCGCCCGCCCGGCAGCTACCGCTATCTGGGCTCCGCTCTTCTGTGCCTGGCGGGCTACGCCATGCTGATGAACTTGGACGCGGCGCTGGCTAAGCGCTACTTCGACGCGGAGACCGCCGGCCTGTTCGCCAAGGCCGCCACGATTGCCCGTACGGCGGTGTTTCTGCCCGTGCCCATCGCCACGGCGCTGTTTCCAAAGGTGTCGTCCGCCGGGGAACTCAGCCCGGAGAGCTGGGGGCTGCTGGGGAGGGCGCTGGCCTTTGCCGGCCTGCTGATTGGCGCGGCCGTCGCCGTCTGCGTGGCCCTGCCTGTTCTGCCCTGGACCATCCTGTACGGCGCGTGGCCGCCGGAGGCCGCGGAAGCCGCCGCGGCGCTGACCCGCGCGATGGTGCTGGCGATGGCGCCGCTGGCCTTGGCCTATCTGCTGCTGAACTTCGAGATGGCCCAGCGGCATTTCCGCCGGAGTCTGCTGCTGCTTCCAGCCGGCCTGGCCTACGTGGCCGGCGTGGCGCTGTTCCATGCCCATCCCCTCCACATTCCCGCGGTGCTGGGGACGCTGAATCTCGCCGTGTGCCTCTGGCTGGTCCGGGCGGTGTTTCGCCGTCGCGACCGGGGGTGATGGGAAACCGCCGGTCTTGCCGCAGCGACCGCCGGGATCAAACAGGCGGAACAGCCGAGCTACGGACCCGCCACGCGGACAGGCGTGGTTTCACGGATGGTACGGATTCGGAATGGGATCGGGACAGCCAAAGCGGTGCCGTGGCCGTTGGCCTTGTCACCGCAGTCCAAAGGGAACAGCCGGGACGGGAGGGGGAGAGCAAACTACGAAATGCGCCAAAAGCGCGAAATCGGGGATTTCCGGAGGGGCAAGCTCCGTCTTGACCGGTTTGCGGATCGGGAACGGGACAGCCGGAACAGCCGAGCTACGGATTTCACGGATGGCACGGATTCGAACCGAACAGCCGAAACGACGAATTACACGAATCACACGAATCCCGACCTTTTGCCGAGTCGGGACGTATGAAGGAGGGGAAGGCGGGGAGAAGGGGGGATCAGGTCGCCGTGCGCAGTTCGGTGGAGTCGGACGCATGCACGGCCTTGTCCGCATTGATCCAGGCCATGCTGACCCGCTGGAGGCGCCGGGGCATCTGAACGCCGCCCATGACGCGATGCGCCGGCAGCAGCTGGGGGGTGTCATAGCGGACCAGCAGCCGGTCCTTGGCGGCGTCCACTTTCACCACCACGCCCGTGATCGTGACCTGGCGGTCGTACAGCGTCACGTCGTAACTGCATTTCATCCCCGGAGACCAGCCTTCACAATACATGCCAGACCTTCCTTTCGTTCCGCGGATCGGAAGACCTCATCGCGGTACACCGCACCGACAGCGAAACCTGTCTGAAAACTACCAGACGGCGGCGAACGGAGAACAGGCCGGGATGGTTAAAATATGATTAGGAAAATGGGGATGAAAGACAGGGGAACGCCACGACGCCTTTACATTATCTCAAACCATTTGGCACTATTCCCAAGATTGGAACAGCCGAACAGCCGGGACAGCCATACTACGAAAAACAAGAAAAGCACGAAGGTAGTGTTCAGAAAGTTCTGCAAAAAGGAAAGGTCATGGTAATTCCTGTGTAGG
>CAZHSS010000005.1:16336-22338 GCA_964535205.1 uncultured Verrucomicrobiota bacterium | reverse complement strand
CACAAAGGCCTCCAGCCACTCCTTCTCCGCGCCGAACACGTCGCCGACGATTTTCAGCACGACGCGATGCCTCGCCGCCAGCCGCCGCACCGCTTCGGCCATCGTCTTGAGCCCGCGCACTAAGGTCAGGCTGCCGTCGTGGCACAGGAGGATCTCCTCTCCGGGCCCGCGCGGCCCGCCTTCGCCGAACAGGTCCGCCACGGGCACGTTGAGAAGGGTCGCGGTGCGGTCCGGGCCCAGGACCGCGGCCAATTCCTCCGTGATGGCCTCGCTGGCGCCGATGGCGGCATCGCATTGCGCCAGCCAGCGGCGTTCCGCCGCGCGATAGACGGCCATCGCCGCCGGCCACAGCGGTTTCGGGAACCGTACCGCCGCCACGCCCGCCCACAGCTCATGGCTGTCGAAAATCACCTTCACTCCCGTGCGCCGCTTGGCCCGGAGCGCCGCCACCAGCCCGTCCGGTTCGTGGCAGTGCACAATGTCGAAATGCCGGTCGGCCATGGCCTGCGCCAGCGGCTCCACGGTCCGAAAGCGGTCTTTCAGGCTGCCGCCGCCGTCGTAATGAGCGAAGCGCACGCCGTCGGTCCGTTCGGGAAACGGCTTTCCGCGCGCGCAGAGCACGCAGACATCGGCGCCGGCCCTGGCCAGGCTGCGGGCCTCCTTGTAAAAGATGCGGTCGTCGTCCGCGGGATGCCCGCTGGTCGCCATGCAAACGCGAATGCCGGTCAGGTCGCTCACGATTCCGCTCCGCCGGCCGCCGCCACCGATTCCAGCCAGGCCGTGACCCGGCGCGCGCGCTCGTTCAACTCCAGGGTTTTCGCTTTGGCGACGCCCGCAGCCGCCATGCGCCGGCGGCGGTCCGGATCGTCCCGCAGGGCCAGGATGGCGGCGCGGATGGCGCCGGCATCCGCGGGATCCACGCGAAGGGCCGTGTCGTCGTCCACGATGTCATCCATGTGGCGCCCGCTGGCGGTAATGACGGGCAATCCGCACGCCATGGCTTCGATGACCGAATTGCACGACCCTTCGATGCGGGTCGGCAGGACGAACACATCGCAGGCTCCGAGATAGTCCGCCATGTCGTCGTGGGGCACCGTTCCGCAAAAGGCGGTCTGCGGATCCCCGGCGGAATGCGTCCCCCGTCCCAGCAGCACCAGGCGAACATCCGGCAGCCCGGCGACGGCCCGAACCAGTTCGGGATAGCCTTTCTGCGCAATGAACGGGCCGGCAAAGCCCACCAGAAACGCTTCCGCCGGCAGCCCCCGTTTCCGGCGCAGGGCCAACCGGTCACCGGGCCGGAACTGGGCGGTGTCCACGCCGTTGGGAAAGACTTTGATTTTGCGCGCGGGAACATTCAGGCGGGCTTCCAGCGCCTCCCGGATGCAGGTCGAAACTGCCAGAAACGCGGTGGCGTCCGCCAGGTCCCGCGCGGCGCGGGCGAACCCGAACGGCTCCACCGTCCAGAATTCGCCTTCGCCCACGCCCGCGACCGACGGCACGCCCAGGCGCCGGCCGGCCAGGAGCGCCGCATGCCCGGCGGGATACAGGAAATGCCCGTACACCAAATCCGGACGGGGCGAGAGGCGCTCGACCGCGGCCAGCGCCGACCGGACAAAGCCGGCATGGGTCCAGCGCCCCGTATGGAAGCCCCCCAGGCGGCGGGAGGAAAACGACACATAGCGCGGACGGTGCACGCCGACCGGCGGCCCGCCGTCCACGCGCTCCTCGGCGCAGGGCGGCGGCAACGGGCCGAAGCGGCGGTCGAACACGCTGACCGGCCCCACGACCGCGCAGTCGTTGCCCTGCCGCGCCATGGCCCGGACAAACTGGCGGACGAAGGTGCCCGGCCCCGGCCGGCTCGCCGTGGGATAGTTGTTGGCAATGAAGGCAACGCGCATCAGCCTTCTCCCTCCAGTTCATCCAGCCGCTTTTGGATGGTCCGCGCCTTGAACCGCCAGCCCCGGTTGGCGCCGGGATCGCCCCGGTTCAGCCACGGACGCGCCAGGGCCAGCGCGCTCCGGATCGCCCCCGTCGCGAAGCGGTTGGTTTTCCCGAAGACAGGCAGCTCGGCCGGTTCGAAGCCCAGGCTGCGCTTCCGCCAGTCCACGGTGGGCGGAACGGGAATGGCCCAGCCGGCGTCAATCCGCCGGCATTCCGGCAGCGCCTGGTAGTGCAGGAACGAGTCGAACCACAGCAGATCGTTGGGATCCGCCGACAGATAGTCCCGATGGCTCTTGGCCACCAGCATGACGGCCGTGTCGTCCACCAGGCAGTTGTACAGGAACGCCACCAGCTTGCCGTTTTGGAAGGCGCCGAACCAATCGCGGCCAGGCAGCGCGTGTTCGCGCGACAGATTGCGCCACCACTCCTCTTCATGCTCGACGTACCATTCCGGAGGCAGTCCGTGCCGGTTGCGCGCGGCGTTCGATACATAGATGTCGTGCAGGTCGCGGCGCCAGGGTTCCAGCTCCGTGATCATGTCTGTCTTGAAACCGCAGCGGACCGCCTTGTTGATCGCCTGGCGGCGCTTTCGATCGGCGATGTTCGCCAGGCTGTAGGCCTTCAGGTTGTCGCCCTGGATCACCCAGCGCGTCCGCGTGCGGGCCCCGGGCAGCGTGCCGGCCGGCACCACGTGCGAATAGCGGATGAACGACTTCAACGGGGCGGGGCGGGCGGACCCCGGCGGAATTTCCTGCAGCGGATACAGCGGCTGGCAGCAGCCCCAGGAGGTGTTCTTCCACCAGACGCCGTGGTGGGCGTGCACGCCGGAGCGGATGCCGGCCTCCTGGCGCAGATAGTCTTCCAGCTTCATGAACCCGTCTCCCCGGAATCCGGTTTCGCCGCGGGCGGCGGAGCCGCCTTCTGCAGGGCGCGGCGGAGCCGCTGCCGCAGCCGCAGGGCGCGCTTGCCCAGTTCCACCAGGCCGGCATGGCTGGAATAGTACGGCAGCTCGTCCGCCCGGAACAAAAACTGCTCCTTGTAATGGTTGAGGCTCGGATGCTGAGGCCGACCGTTGAACAGGATCCGGCAGGCGGGATCGGCCGCGGCCCGGCTCAGCACCGTAAAGTAGAGCGCGTCCATCGGACAGGCCTTCAGCTGCTCGGTGTCGGCCTTGGCCTGCTGGATGATCCGGATGCCGTCCACCTGAAACGTGCGCAGGTAGGCGGCCAGCACGCCGTCCACGAAAGCCCCCCACCATTCCCGGCCCTCGAGGGCGGCTTCGCTGCGCATCTGCTCCCGCCAGGCGTCCGCCTCCGCCGTGTAGCGCCGTGCGGACACCTCGGAGCCGCCGCCCTGGTCGTGGCGGCGAACCTGGGACAGATTAATCTCGCGGAGGCGCTCCAGGCAGGAACCCACATCGTCCAGAGGACGGACTTCGCCGCGTTCCAGGGCCCGGCGGACCTGGTTGCGCTTTTTCTGGGGCAGGGCCGGCAAGCCGAATCCGTCCAGCCGGTCGCGCGTCAGCGTCATCACGGGCAGGAAGCGGTTGGCCTGGGCGGCGTCGGGCACCGGATGGCTGTAGCCCAGCCAGCTCCGGCCCGGGGCCGGCCGCGCCGACCCGCGGTCGAATGCCTTGTACACGAAAGCCGGCTTGCAGTAGAACCGGCGGGTTTCCTCCCACCACACGCCGTCGTGCTCGTGAAGGCGCCGGCCCAGCCGTCGCTGCTGCTCCGCGTACTGCGCTTCCGTCAGCATGAACCCGCTCCCGTTGCCGGGCCCCGCAGCGCATCTGCCACGCTGTCCGCCCGGCAGTACGCCGCGGACGCCGCCATCCGGTCATAGCCCGCGCGGGTCCGGGGCCACTCCTGCGGCCGGCGCGCCACCTGCGTCAGGCGGCGCGGCGCCAGCGCTCCCGCCGCTTCGTCCAGATCGGTCAGCCGCAGAATCATGGGCAGGGCCGGCCCAATCCAATGCGAGCTTGGCGGATCGCGCAGAATCACGTGGCCGATGGACGGTTCGAGCAGCGCGGCGTACAGCCCGGCCACGCCCGCTTCGCCCGCACCGTACACGGTGATGTCCGACGCCTCGATGCCGCGGTCGCGCACGGCCCACGCCGCCGTGCGCAGAATGTCCCGGATGCACAGAGCCGCCAGGCTCCGGCCGGTCAGCGCCGCCGTGCGCTCGAGGTCGGCATGCGCGTGGGCGGTCAGCGGCCGTTCCGAAAAACGCGGCGACAGGATCGCCAGCGCATGCGTACGCAGGATCGGGAAGAATTCATCCAGGTCCGGAAAAATAACCGGCTCGCCGGGTGACCGCGTCCAGATGACCAGCGGCAGCGCGCCCGTCTTGTCCTTCGGCGTCAGCAGGCACGCCTTGACCGGCACCCCCGCCTCGACATCGAACTGGTAGTCGCGGAACCGGGCCATCTCCCCGGCATAGCCCCCGCTGGCGGCGAAGGCCCGCGTTCGGAAGGGAATCTCCTCTTTCGCAAATCCGCGCAGCACCGTGGAGCGAAACCCCGACAGAATTTCTTCACGGCGGTGCTGCCACTCCCCGCGGGTGGCCGGCTCCGGTGGCGACGGACAGCGGATCCATCGATCCTGGATCAGGCCGTTCAGCGCATTGTCCGGTGCGGCCGTCAGGCAGCGCAGGGTTTCCGGCGGTTCAGGCGCCGGCCCGGCGGCGGCCGCCTCGGACGCCGGCACGGCTTCTCCCCGGAGCCAGCGGCACATCCATTGGCGGGTTTCCTCCAGGAAATGCGGCGGGTCGGCGTGCCCGGCCCCGGACTCCACCAGGCGGATCCGGCTCCCGCCGTCCGGCCCGTGCAGGGCATAGATCTTCCGGGCGCGGCGGGCTGCGTCGCGGAACCCCTCGGGCGGAAAAATGACATCCCGCCGCCCGCCCAGAATCAGCAGCGGCCGCGGGGCGATCAGCGCCAGGACTTCCGGGAAATCCATGCCATGCACATTGGGATAATACGTGCAGTCGCACTGCTGGGGAATCAGGCCCCGGACCGCCTGCGTGCCGAGGGTATAGGTCGAGCACGACGGCGCCGCCGCGGCGACGCGCTCGTCGAGCGCCGCCCAGAATTGGGTGATGACGCCGCCGCCGGAAATGCCCGTGGCGCCGACCCGCGCCGCATCCACCTCGGGACGGGTTTCGAGCCAGTCCAGCGCCCGCATGGCGTTCCAGACCTCCACGCCCGCCGGCGTGTAGCCCAGCGACAGCCAGTGCCACTGCTGTAGGCGGTTGGTGCCCGGATGGATGCCGGGGATTTCGCCGTAACCGACCGGGTCCAGCACCAGCAGCGCAAACCCGTGCGCGGGATACCAGAGATAGCGGTCCTGGAAACCGGTCTTCGCCCCGTCCAGCGAGGCCCAGTGCCCGTTCAGATATACAACGGCCGGCACCGGGCCGTCCGCATTCTTCGGCAGGTAGAAATTGCCGGTGACGTACAGTCCTGGAAGGCTCTCGAACACCCATTTCTCCGCCCGGTAGTCCGCCCGCTCCCATCCGCCCGTCATCCGCGCCTTCAGCGGCGTCCGCTCCGGCAGCGGCTCCAGCCCCAGCATGTCGCGCAGGCATCGGCGCGCCTCGGGGCGGCGGCGGTCCCAGTCGGCTAGAACCGTGACATCCGACAGACAGGCCTCCGACAGGCGCACCGCCTCGCGCACCAGCGCCGCGCGGGCCGCCGCCTCGCGGGCGCCCACCGCCCGCGCGTCCAGCCGCCGTTTCACGGCGCAGCGCAGGCCGGCGGGAATCCCCGCCGATGCGGACCGAACCCATCTGGATACAAGAGCCGCCATGTCACGTTCTCCGGTTGGATGCCGGCAGGCCCGAAGCCGCCGGCGCCATGGGCGAACCCGAAAAGCCGGCGCCCCAGCCGGCGGGGGCCGGCGGCCCCCATCCCGGTGCCTCCCAGCCCGTCGCCGTCCAGGCGGGGGCCGCCGCGGCGGCGCCCTGCCCGGCCGCCAGGCGCACCGTGCGCTCCGCCCAGTGCGAAACACCTACCACCAGTCCCAGCAGGAACATCGTGTCCTGCGCAATGAAATTCGGCCGCG
>CAZHSS010000005.1:0-16326 GCA_964535205.1 uncultured Verrucomicrobiota bacterium | reverse complement strand
CTCTTGACAAAGACAGCGCCAACCTGCTGATCACCGGCGACAGCACCAGAATCAGCACGATCAGCCGCGCCATGTTGATGCGATAGGCGATCAACGGATCGGCCACCCGGCGCAGGCATCCGCTCAGCCGCCGCCAAACCAGCAGATAGATCGAAAAATACATCAGGAACCCCGGCAGACCCGTCGTGGCGATGATTTCCGCGAACTCGTTGTGAGCATAGTGCCCGGTGCGGGACACCACGCCGAACTGCCCCAGACCGGTGCCGAAAATCGGATTCTGCGCAAACACCCGCAGGCCCGTCATGAACAGTTCCAGCCGCGTCTGGCTGCTGCCGTCCTCCAGTTGCGTGGCGTTGGTGAAACGGACCCCGAGGTAGGTGGATTCCACGACGAACTGGAACATCCAGTACGCCAGCACCAGCACGACCAGCGCGCCGACGACAGCCTTCGACTTGTCCTTGGATCCGCCCACCATGCACAGAACCGGCCAGAGAACCGCCGTGGCGATCAGCGCCACAAACGCTCCGCGGGAGGCCGACAGCACCACGCCGTACAGGGCGATGACGCCCCCGGCCGCCAGCCCCCCCCGCAGCCACAGGCTCTTCACCTCCTGCATCAGCGCCAGCATGCCGATGACCCCCAGCACGCAGTAGAACCCCACGGCATTGGCCCCGGCAATCCGTTCCACCACCCGCGTATCCGCAATGCGGTCGAAACTGATGGGCCCCTGCCCGTACACCACGCGGAAGATGGCCACGCAGAAATACGCCAGGTACAGCCAATGCATCGAACCGGAGCGTTCCATCACCAGCGACAGCACGGTCACGATCATCGTCAGTTCCAGCACCAGCTTCAGGAAGAGCCGGAACATCGCGGCATCCGTCACGAATACCCCGCCCAGCATGGCCCACAGCGAAAAACAGATCAGCAGCATGCCCTCCCGGGGCAGGTCCCGCAGGCGCACATGCCGCCACAGCACCGGCACGGTCGCCACGCCCACCAGCGCCGCCCCCATCCAGATGGTCCGCTGCACAAACTGGGGAATCTGGCCCAGCGTGAAAGCGGCGAAATAGTACAGCGCCCACACGACGGCTAGCCGCTGCCAGCTCCGCCGGATCCGCTCTTCCGGAGAATTCCTCACTCCGCCGCCTCCGGCGCCGGCTCCCCGGCGCGTTCCAGCACGTCCACCAGCCGGCCGACGCTCCCGGCCCCGGCATAGGCGTCTTCCCCGGCCTCCGGACGCCGGGGCTGCTTCGCCGCCTTCACGATCAACTCCGGTTCGGCTCCGGCCAGGACATTCCAGCCCTGCTGCACGGTTTCCACCCATTCGGTTTCTTCCCGCAGGGTCACGCACGGCACCCGCAGCCAGTAGGCTTCTTTCTGGATGCCCCCGGAGTCGGTCAGGATCACCGCGGCGTCCGCCTCCAGCCGGACCATGTCCAGATAGCCCGCCGGCTCCAGCAGGCGCAGGCCGTCCCCGGCCGCCGACGCCGGCAGCCGGCTCCTCGTCCGCGGATGCACCGGAAACAGCACCGGCCTGTCCCCCGCCACCGCCTGCAGCGCCGCCACCAGCCGCGCCAGCCGCGCGGGGTCGTCCGTGTTTTCGGCGCGGTGAATCGTCGCCAGCGCATAGCCGCCGGGCGTTACGCCCAGACGGTTCTGGATATCGGATTTCTCGCGCGCCACGGAGACGGCATGCATCAGGGCCTCGTACATGACATCGCCGACCCGGTGGACGCCGTGGTTCACCCCTTCCGCGGCGAGATGGTCCACCGCCGTCTGGCTCGGGCAGAACAGCAGGTCGGCGATGTGATCGGTCAGGATGCGGTTGATTTCCTCCGGCATGCGGCGGTTGAAACTGCGCAGCCCGGCCTCCACGTGCGCGACCGGAATATGCAGCTTGGCCGCCGCCAGCGCCCCCGCCAACGTTGAGTTGGTGTCGCCATAGACCAGCACCCGGTCCGGCTTTTCCCGCAGCAGAACCTCCTCGATCGCCGTCAGCATCGCGCCGGTCTGCGCCCCGTGCGCACCCGAGCCGATCTCGAGGTTGACGTCGGGCCGCGGAATGCCCAGCTCGTCGAAAAACACCTGCGACATGTTGCCGTCGTAGTGCTGGCCGGTATGCACCAGGATTTCCCGGAACCGCTTGCGCAGTTCGCGGCTGACAGCCGCCGCCTTGATGAACTGGGGCCGCGCCCCGACGATGGTCACGATGGTCATGGCGTCTCCTTGCCTCCCGCGGCGGAATCCGCAGCCGCCGCCAGCGGACGCCCCTGCGCCCGCCACAGCATCCACAGCCAATGCTTCGCCTGATCCGCCCGTCCCCCGCGCTCCGGGGCACGGGCGTCTTCATACACGGACCGGTACAGATCCATCACCCGCTCCATGGCGAAATGGTTTTCATACAGGGTCTTGGAAAAGGCCGACAAACGCCGGCGGGCGCCGGGGTCGGTCAACGCCTGCCGGATGGCCGCGTAATTGCGCTCTTCGTCCCACCCGGCCGCTTCGCTGCGTTCGGAAAAATTCCCGTCGAACAGCGTCTGCCAGTTGCTTTCGTTCACCAGCGCCGGCAGGCGGCCGGAGCGCGCCGGCACCAGCAGGGGCCGGCCCCGCGCCGCGGCCTCCATCAGCCCGCGCCCCGTCCCCACCACCAGATCCCCGGCGTCCAGCACCGCCGAGGCCTGCCCGGTCAGCTCCGGATCGCTGATCACCGCGCCGTGGGGCCCGAGCCGCTCCCGGATGGCCTGCTCGGTCTGCGCGTTCTGCACCGCGCCTAAAAAAACCAGCTGCACCGGCACGCCGTCGGACGCCAGGCGCTCCGCCAGCCGGATGCTCATCTCCGCCGTCCGGAAATAGCTGGGCGAAATCCGGCCGATCCGCAGAATGACCGGGCGGGCGGGATCCAGCCGCGCACGCAGCGCCGCCACCTTGCCGGCATCCGCCGTCACCTCCCCGATCCGGTTCGGGATGCGCCAGATTTGCGTGCCGCGGAATGCCGGCCGGGAACGGAAATAGTCTTCGTTCTCCCGGCTGTACACGATCAGCCGCGGCACCCGGGGAAAGTAGCCCCACGGATAGGCGCGCGCCGCGGGATCGGGGCCCCCGCACTTGGTCAGCAGCAGCCCGCAGCCCGTCCGCCGCGCCGCCGCCCGCGCAAACGCGCCCGCGATCGGATCAAACGCATGGATGACGTCGGGCTTCACTTGGTCCACGATGTGCCGGAACCCCGCCAGTTCCCGGCGGCGCAGGCGCCCGGGGCCGAATTCCACCCGGTGCGTCGGACAGGGCAGATTCGCCAGCGGCGGGCTTTGAGCGCAGCCGAACACCGCCACCGTGCAGTCCGCCAGCGGCGCCAGCGCCTCGACCAGCGCCCGGAAGCTGTACAGATGCCCGCCGATGCCGGTGGTGTCGCCGGCATCGGTCGTCAGCAGAATGTTCAGTCGTTCAGCCACCGAATCGTCCATCCCAGGTGGCCGGACGGAACGGTCCGCTCTCGCTCAGGCGGAGAGGTTGTCCCGCCGGATGTTTTTCGGCCAGCAGATGAATCCGACGCGACGGCCCCCACTGCAGCGGGGCCTCCCGCCGCAGCGCCAGATGAACCAGAAAGGCCGCCCAGTGGCCGGCCACCTGCCGCCAACTGCTCTCGTTCCGGATCGTGCTCGCGGTGAAACGGCGGAAGCCGCCCGGCCGCAGCATGGCGTTCACCGCCCCGATGTTCAGCCGCCAGTATTCCGGCGCGTCCGACACCGCCGTCTCCGGCGTCCACTCCCCGGCTGCGGCCGCCGCCGGAGGGGCTTTCCGTGCCGGCCGGCCGTGCGTCGCCCCGCTGAAGCCCGGCGGAAACAGCATCGCCGGCATGCGCCATTCCAGCGACAGGCATTCGCACAGCGACCCCATCCGCGACAGCGCCGTGAACGGATCGGGGATCCGGTGCAGGAAGCCCCACGCCAGGATCCAATCCACCGGCTGCAGCGTTTGGCGGAATGCCGGATCCAGAATGTCGCCGGTCTCGAAACGCACGTGTTGGAATCCCAGGGCGCGGCGGATGAAATCCGCCTTGCGGATGCGGGTTTCGTCCAGATCCAGCCCCAGCACCGTGGCGCCTTTTTCGGCCAGGTAGAAGGAATACACGCCTTCGCTGCAGCCGATATCCAGCACGGTCTTGCCCTGCACGTCGAACGTCTGCACCAGGCGGGTCTTGCGGCGGTCCTTGGGCGACCCCTGGCCGCCGGCGGGGCGCGTCAGGCGCCCGTCCGGCAGCCGGTAGGGCGTCAGCCAGTGCCCCTCGCGGGTCAGGGCCTCCAGTTCGTCTGCCGAATACGCCTGCGGGTTGCCTGCCTTGCCTTCCATGCCGTCCTCCCTGTGCCTCACCGCTCCGGGCCGCCGCCGGACCCCGCAGGCGTCCCCGCGCCGTCGAAAATCCGGTCGAACATCTTTTCGGCGCCGCGCCGGGTGTAGAGGCCCGACACGACGTTGGGCCAGACGCCCGCATCGCCCCGGTATACCAGTCCGCGGACCCGCACCGGGATCGGATCGGTTTCCAGCGCGGCCAGCACGGCCGCGCGGTGCAGGCCCCGGCTGACCTGCCAGCGCCACTCGCCATCCTCCCGCAGGAATACCAGCGCTTCGATGTCGCCGTCGGCCCGGTCATGGCGCCGGTAGCCCGAACGGCGGATGGAGTCCAAGGCCGCGAGCAGCCGCGCGCTTTCCGCCCGCAGCTTTTCTTCTGTCACCGGCCCGTAGGCCTTGTCGCCGTGGGCGGCCGACAATTCCCGCCCCTGTCCCCGGCTCTCCCGCCGGGCCACGCCCTCCATCGCCGCCGTCTTCTGGGCGAGGGTGGCCGGCGTCCAGGGTTCCGGCACCGCCCAGACCGGCGCCTCCGGCATCCCGGGCGCATCCGCATCCTCCAGTCCGGCCCAGTCGTGCAGGCGACGCGGCTGCACCGCCGCATAATGCCGGCCCAGCACGGAGCGGATCGCCCCGCCCGGATCGTCCGCCGCCAGCGCCTCCGCCGCCGCGCGCACAAACGGGTTCGCTCCGGGCTCCAGCGGGAAAAAGCGAATCCGTCCGCCCGCCCGCGGCGCGGCCACCAGAACCCCCCGGACCGGATGGCTGAGCCACTGGCGCGGATCGTTGCCGGCGGCTCGCACATCCACCGGACCGGCCTGCCGCTCCAGGCGGTAGCCGAGACGGTGAAACAACCGCAGTATGGACGCCTTGATCATCGGGGGCCTAGGGGGAACTCGCCGCCGGACCGCCCGGCGCCTGCTCCCGGATGATCGCCATGATCTTGAAATACAGATAGAACCGCAGCGCGCTCATGGACAGGCTGTACAGCACCAGCGTCCACGCCTGCGACAAATCCAGCCACCAGCCCGCCAGGAACGGCGCCACCATGAACCCCACCCGCAGCAGGTTCATCTGGAAGTAATACGTCTGCTTGCCGAACACGTTCAGCGCACTCACGATCGGACTGGAAACGAACTGCGTCAGCAGATAGACCGACATGATGCTCGCGAACACCCCCGCCGTCCGCCATACATCGCCGAACACCAGCTGGAAGAGCCACGGCCCAAACAGCAGCAGAATCAGAAACGGCGGCACGCTGATCCAGAACAGCTTGCGGGTGATGCCGCGGGTGATCCGGTAGATCTCTTCCGGCCGCTTGCGGCCCACCTTGGCGATTTCCGCGTAGTAGGCCTGCCCGATTGTATGCCCCAGCAGCGCCGTCGCCTCCGCCCCGTGATGCCACGCGAAGAACAGCAGCGGGGCCTTCGATGAAAAGCTCAGCAGAAACTGCGACGGCAGCCGGTACTTCGGAAAGTCCGCGTAGCGCCGCAGCAAAAATCCCATCCGCCGGAGGGACACCTGCCGCGCCAGTCCGCGGTGATCCCGCCGGAACCGCCGGAACAGCATCCACGACCCGCCCGACTGCATCAGGATCTGCCCGATCAGCAGCCCCAGCGGCTTGAGCCCCAGCAGCCCCAGCCCGATCTTCGAAACCGCCCCGATCACCGACTGCCAGACCTGGGTCTGGGCCAGCGACTTGAACGCCTTGTCGCGCACCGCCCAGTGGCTGACAATCTCGTAGAGCCCCGTGCCGATGATGGCCACCGGCAGCAGCCACCAGTACGGCAGCAGCCGCTCCATGTGCAGCGCCTGCAGCACCGGCTCCGAAAAGAACAGGAAAAACACCAGCACCAGCGGCGAAATCGTCAGCAGCAGCGCCCCGCACAGCAGCGCCAGATTCAGCGCCATCCCGTCGCGCTTGGGCAGCGGGATCGCCGTGCTGTAGGCCAGCGTGACGAACGGGATCAGCATCGCCGCCAGCGACGCGAACACCGACAGCACCCCCATGTGCTCCGGCGTGTAGATCCGGGTGATAAATGGCGCCGAACCCGCCGCCACCACCCGCGCCAGCATCGCGCCGGACGTCAGCAGGGCCATGTTGCGGAAAATGGCCGCCAGCGGCCCCGAGCCGTACCATTTCCGGGACAACACCGACAATAGCCGGCGACCGGCTCCGGCCGTCCCGTCTGGATTGCGGTCTTCCATCCAATGCGATCCCCGTTCGTCCCGGCCGTTCAACACTGCGCCACGCGTCCGCCCAGGGCCTGCATCTTGTCCACGAAGCGGTCATAGCCGCGCTCCACCTGCCAGGCATCGGCCACGCGGGTGGTTCCCTCGGCCGTCAGCCCCGCCAGCACCAGGGCGATGCCTGCACGCAGATCCAGCGCCGTCACCTCCGCGCCCTTCAACCGGCGCCCGCCCCGGATCTGCAGCAAATCCCCCACGACCGTATAGTCCAGCCCCATCCGTCCCAGTTCCTCCGCATAGCCGTAGCGTCCCGGAAACCGCAGGTCCACAATGCGGGTCTGGCCCTCCGCGCACGCCCCGTACACCGCGAACAGCGGCTGCATGTCGGAGTTGATCCCCGGATACGGCCCCGTGGACAGGTCCACCGGATAGGGCCGCCCGCCCCGCGCAATCAGCCGGTCGCCGTTCCGGTAGAAATGCGCCCCGCTCTCGCGCAGGTGAATCAGCGGCACCTCCAGATGGTCGAAGGGAAACCCTTCGATCTCCACGTCGCCGCCCGTGATCACCGCGCCGATCAGCCACGTCAGCGCCTCGACATTGTCGGGAATCACGGCATGCCGCGCCCCGCCCAGCCGCGCCCCGCCCCGGACCCGGATCGATTCCTGTCCGCGCACCTCGATCTCCGCCCCCATGGTTTGCAGCATCGCGATCAGATCCATGATCTCCGGCCGGATGTGGGGATTCCAGATCCGGGTGTCCCCGCGGGCCAGCGTGGCGGCCAAAATCGCGTTTTCGGTGGCCCCGGTGGACCGGAACGGCAGATGGATCTCCGCGCCGCGCAGCCCGTCCGGCGCTTCGGCGCACAGCCGCCCGTCTTCTTCCCACACCCGCGCCCCCAGCGCTTCCAGCACCAGCACGTGCAGATCATGCTTCCGTTCGCCCAGCCGGCAGCCGCCGGGCAGGGGCACCGATCCCGCCCCGGTCCGGGCCGTCAGCGCCCCCAGCAGCAGCAGCGTATTCCGGATGGACCGCCCCGCATAGTCCAGCCGCGACGGCGGACGCCGGTCCTCGGCGATGACAATCCGCCCGGAGCCCGTCTCGCAGCGCTTGCCCAGCGCCTCCAGCATCTCCACCTGCACCTGCGCGTCCAGCAGCGTGTCGGGATAGTTCGACAGCTGCACCGGCTCCGGCGTCAGCACCGACGCCGCCAGCAGGCGCAGGGCGCTGTTCTTCGCCCCGCTGACCCGTACCCGGCCGGCCAGCCGCGACGGCTCCACCCGGTAGGCGTCGCCGCCGGCCTGTTGGATTGATTCATTCATGCTTCGACTCCGCTTGGCGCGCGCCGATCCGCCCCGGCCGCTTCATGCGCCGGCACCATGCCGCCGTGCGGCCGCACGTACCGCGCCTCCGTCTCCATCCACAGCCCATGCCGCGCATGCACCGCCTCCCGGATCGCCCGGATCAGCGCCAGCACGTCCGCCGCCCGCGCCCCCCCCGTGTTGACAATGAAATTCGCATGCTGCGGACTCACTTCCGCGCCGCCCGCCCGGCGGCCCTTGAACCCGAGGGACTCGATGATCCGGCCCGGCGGGCCGGCCAGCGCATACAGCTCCGGCGAACTCTTGAACACCGATCCGCAGCTCGGCGCCTTCCGGGGGAATTTCCTGCGGCGCTCTTTCAGATATCCCAGCATCGTCCGGCGGATGTCCGCCCGCGTCCCGTCCGCCAGCGCCAGCGAAACGCAGACAATGGTCAGGCCCGGCTCGTGCAGGAACAGGCTGTCGCGGTAGGCAAACCCGCACGCCGCGCGATCCAGCCGCCGGATCTCCCCGCCGTCGCTGCAGGCCTCCACCCATTCCACCGACTCGCCGACGCACCGTTGCTGGCTGCCGCCGTTCATGGCCAGCAGGCCGCCGATCGTCCCGGGAATGCCCGCGGTATGCTCCAGCCCCGCCAGCCCGTTCCGACAGGCCGCCAGCGCCACGCGGCAGGCCAGCGCGCCGGCCTCGGCCACGATCCGGCGGCCGTCCACGGCGATGGCGTCCATCTTCCGGCCCACCTGGAACACCGCGCCGCGGAACCCCTCGTCCGCAAACAGCAGATTCGATCCCCGGCCGATCACCGCCACCGGCACGCCCGCCCGGCGGGCCGCCTCCAACCCGGCCCGGAGCTGCGCGCGCGATTCCGGCTCGACCAGCACGTCGGCCGGCCCGCCGATCCGCCAGGTCGTGTACCCGCTCATCGGCTCGCCGCGCCGGTGCGGCACGCCCGCCGCCGCCAGCACCCGGCACAGGACTTCGATGGATTCCGCTTCGTTCATTCAACAAACCAGCCGGGCCTAGTTTCCGCTCCGGAACGAATCATAGCCCCGCTCGCCCCGGGCCAGTTCGGCCGGCAGCGGGCTTTCCTCGTCGAGATCCAGGCAACGGAGGACTTGGTTCGTGGTCGCTGGTCGGTGGTCAGTGGTCGGTTCGGATCCATTCCGACTATTGACCTCTGTCCCCTGTCTCCTGTCCCCTGTCCCCTGCCCCCTGTCTCCTGTCTCCTGCCCCCTGTCTCCTGTCTCCTGCCCCCTGTCTCCTGTCCCCTGCCCCCTGTCGTTTGAAACGATTTGATACCTGAATCCGCTCTCGGGGCAGGTCATCACGCCATCGGCATCCGGGTTTTTCAGGATGTGGCCGTGGCGGCTCATCCAGCCCTTTTGGCGCGCGGGATTGCCCATCACCAGCGCGTAGTCCGGCACGTCCTTCGTCACCACGCTGCCGGCGGCCACGAAACAGTAGCGCCCCAGCGTGACACCGCAGACGATCGTGGCGTTGGCGCCGATCGTCGCGCCCCGCCGGATCAGGGTCTTCTCGTACAGGCTGTGGCGGTTGACCTGGCTGCGCGGATTCGTCACATTGGTCAGCACGCACGACGGCCCCAGAAACACGTCGTCCTCGATCACCGTCCCGGTGTAGATGGACACGTTGTTCTGCACCTTGACGTTGTTGCCGATCACCACGCCGCCGTCCACGTTCACGTTCTGGCCGAACCCGCACCCCTCGCCGATCTTCGCCCCCTTCATCACGTGGCTGAAATGCCAGATCTTCGTCCCCGCCCCGATCTCCGCCCCCTCGTCCACGTAGGCGGATTCGTGCTTGAAGTATTCGCTCATTGGCTGGGTCCTTGGGTTATTCAAAAGTGGCCAGAGGCCAGAAAACAGAGGCCAGAAAACAGCTTTAGGCGAGGAAGGAACCAGGATTCTTAATCATGGCCCCAAGCATCTTGCCCACTTCGTCATTCAGGGCAACCAAATCCGAGTGCACGGATTCACTGATATACCCGCAATCCTTCGCAAAATCGATGGATGAATCCGTTTCGTTGCACTCCCCGTCACAATCGGTCAGTTTCGAAATAAAATGGGCTTCGTAGCGCCTCTTTGCCCATGCCTCCCGCAGATTCAGACAAACGGATCGAGAAGACCGGCGAATCTGTCCGGTAAGCGCATAGCGTTCTTCTGCGGGAAATGTTTTGCTATGGGCATAAATGTCCATCGCCAATGCATAGGCTTTTTTATACACGGTCAGATCTTTCGCTGTTTTGATCTGCATGATTCTCTGCCCTCTGTTCTCTGGCCTCTGTCCTCTGGCCTCTAGTAACTCAGCATCTCCATCAGCCGGATGCCCGACAGCACGTCGGCTTTGGACGGAAACATCGCCCAGTTTTCCCCGGCAATATAGCCGTAGAGCGTGTTGTGGCCCTTGCCGTACTGGTGGTCGAGCTGGAAGTCCAGATCCGGCTTCTCCAGCCCCTCCACGTTCCAGAAGTCAATCCGGTTGAGGTTGGTCCCCGACAGCCGGATGGTGCCCTTTTCCGCAATCAGCGTGAATTCCGTCGCCAAATTCTTTTCGTACACATCCACCGTGGCGTTCAGCGTACCCACCGCGCCCGACCGGAACCGCAGCACGGCCGACACGCTGTCGTACACTTCGAACCCGCGCAGCGACCCGCCCTCCCCCTTGTGCGATTCCACTTCGCCGAAGAAGTAATGCAGCATGTCCACGTAGTGGCTGGCCTGCGTATAGAGCACGCCCCCGTCGAATTCCGACGTCCCGTGCCAGTCAATCTGGAAGTACTCGTCGTTGCGATTCCACAGCACGTTGCAGACGAACTGGTGAATCCGCCCCAGCCGACCGCTGTCAATCAACTGCTTCACATGGGCCACCAGCGGATTGTAGCGGTTCTGGTACACCGGCAGCAGCCGCTTGCCCGCCTTTTCCACGCGCCGATAGACTTCGTGGGCCTCGCGCAGCGTCAGCGACAGCGGCTTTTCGCACACGATGAGCGAGGCATCGGTCAGCTCCGCCACGTTGCAGACATGGCGGGGGTGCAGCCCCGACGGCGTCAGCACCGCCACCAGGTCCGCGCCGCGGATCTGCCGGTAGTCCGTCACATGCGGCACGCCCAGCTTCTCGCCGGCCGCCCGGGCCCGCTCCTCGATCCGGTCGCAGACCAGGGCGATTTTCAGCCCGGGAGTCGCGGTAATGGCTTCGACGTGACGGTTCAGGATGCGCCCGCATCCCATCAGGGCTATGGTTTTCATGTCAGGGTTTCCTTGGGTTCCGGCCCCGCCGGCGCTCCCGCCCCGCCGTCTCCGGCGGGCGGCGGGGGGGGCGGCGGCGCGGCATAGGAATGGTAGTGCTTCTGGTAATGGTAGTACGGCCCGTACCCGTGATAGGCGAACTTGGAGTGGTCTACGTCGTTCATCACCACCGCGATGGCCGACACGCCCACATCCCGGAACCGCCGAATCGTGTGCCGCACCGCCCGCTTGCGGCTGATGCCCGGACGCGCCATCACCAGCACGCAGTCCACCTGCCCCGCCAGCGACAGCGCGTCGCTGACGATCCCCAGCGGCGGGGCGTCAATCACCACCCGGTCGTAGCTGTTCCGCGCCCAGATCAGCAGATCCGCCACCTTGGCCCCGCCCACCAGCTCGGCCGGACGCGCCTCCCCCGACACCCGCGACGCGATCACGTCCAGATTCGGACAGCCGGACGCAAAGGTGATGTCCCGGGGCCGGGTGTTCCGGCTGGCCAGGTATTCCAGCAGCCCCTGATGCCCCCTCGGCATCGGGAAAATCCCCCCGATGCGCGGCCGCCTCAGGTCGAAATCAATCAGCAGCGTCCGCTGCCCCGTCCGCGCACAGGCCGTCGCCAGATTGCAGCAGGTGCTCGTCTTGCCTTCCTCCGGCAGCGAACTCGCCGCCAGAATCACCCGCGCCTGGTCCCGGTAGGCCGCGGAATCCAGCACCGAACGCAGCCCCGCGAACGCCTCGGCCATCTCGCCGTGCGAATGCGTCCACGACGCCAGCGCGATCTCCTTGCGGTCCCTCGTCCGGACATGCGGAATGATCGCCAGGATCTTGATCCCCGTCCCTCCCTCGATGTCCTGGACATCCACCACGTGGTCTTCCAGCAGATCCGACAGAAATGCCAGTCCCAGGCCCAGCCCTGCTCCCAGCAGCAGCGCCATGAACAGCACCCGTAGCGGACGGGGATGAATCTGAATGGCCCGCTGCGCGCGCTCCACCAGCTTGACCGTGGCCGTGTTCTCGTCCGCCGACAGCCGCGCCTCCTGAATGCGGTACAGCACTCCCATGAACGACGCGTCCGCCGCGCTGCGCGCCCGCTCCAGCGCCGCGATTTTCATCGTGGCATCCAGAATGTCCCGGTCCAGGTCCGAGGCCAGCTTCAGCTGCTCTTCTTTCCGCTGACGCAGGCTGTCCGCCTGTTCGTCGTACAGCGCCAGATTGGCCGCCGCCGTGCTCTTCGCCCGCTGCAGGGCCGACATCGCCTGCTCCCGGTACAGCTCCACCGCCTGGTCCTGGGCCTGCACCGCCGGATGCTTCTCGGTATAGCGCGACATCAGCCGGTCCCGCTCCGACACCGCCGCCCGCCAGCGCTCCAGCGCACCGGCCACGTCCGCCGCCCGCGGTATGTCCACCGGCAGCTCGCCGGCCTTCTCCGGCTCCAGTTCCACCGCGCTCAACGCATCCAGCAGCTTGCGCTCCAGCGTCGCCTTGTTTTCCACCTGCGTCAGCGCCTCGTTGAAACCCAGCAGCGCCCCCTGCATGGTCTTGCGCTGCCCCTCCAGCACGTCCAGCTGGTACTGCTGGCGCGCATCCAGCAGCGCCTGATCCGCGGAGTCCAGCTCGCGCTTCTGACCCTCCGCCTGCGCCTCCAGCCACGCCACCGCGGCATCGGACACCTCCCGGTTCTCCGCCCGCGTGCTCGCCTCCGCCCCCGCCGCAAACGCATTGCACGCCCGGATCGCGAAGTCCGGATCCCGGCTCGCATACGCCACCCTCACCAGCCGCGTATGCCGCATCAGGGTGAAATTCGCCCGTCCCGACAGCCGCTGCGACAGCTCGTCCCCGCTCATCCGGTCGTCCGGATACAGCTTCCGGTAGCTGGCCAGCACGTGCGGCCGCATGGACGAGCTCTTGAATTTTTCGATCTGCGTGTTCAGCGTCTCCTCGACCTGCACCGCCGATGTCGGATCCTCGATCATCGCATCCTGCTTGTTCAGGATGCGCGGGCGCCGCACGCTCAGCTCGATCGTCGCCCAGGCCTGGTAGATTTTGGGCGCCTGACGCAGGTAGAACGCCGCCGCCCCCAGAATGAACGCCGCCGTCAGCAGGATCGTCAGCCATTTCTTCCGGGCAATCCGCAGCAGACGCAGCGGATCCAGCGCATGCAGCGGCCCGGCCTCCAGCTGGGACTCGGCGTAGTAGGGCGGCGGCGCGGACGGCGCCAGGGCGGCCGGTTCCGGAACGGCCGGCGGACGGGATACGGGTCGCGGTGCATTCATGGCCTGATCCTCTTCATTTCCATCCGGTGGATTCGCTTCGCCTCGTCGCCGCAGGCACCCCGCACGCCACGGGCAGGGCCCCCAGCACCGCCACCCACGTCAGCAGAATGGCCGGGCAGCGGAACGGCAGATCAATCAGACTGAAACCCACCACCAGAATCAAACCGCCCACCCCCATCGTCCACAGCGCTCCCCGCCGCACTCCACGCCCGAACAGCCGCCCGGCCATGACGCCCAGCGCCGCCAGCAGAAGCCCCATCCCCGCGACGCCGAACTCCGCCAGGAATTGCAGGAAATCAACGTGCGTATTGGCCCAGCCCCGACGGCTCAGGTTGTCCCAGAATTTCTCCGGCACATAGTCGGCCACCCGGTACTTGTATCCCCAGCCCCCCGCGCCGAACCAGGGCTCCTCCAGCCAGATGTCCACCGCCGCCCGCGCAAATTTCGGCCGGTAGCCCAGTTCCAGTTCGATGCGCTCCCAGAGCGTCTTCGGCGCTTCTCCGGCAAACGATTCCCGAAGAGTGAACTCCTGCCGGAAGCCCCGCTCGCCCAGGCTGGCCACGGCAAAATACAGGCTTCCGACAGCCGCCACGGTCAACGCCGCCAGATTCAGCCGCCCGGCCGGCGGCAGGATCATCCAGCCCCGGACCAGCCCGTATCCCGCCAGACAGATCACCAGCCCGCCGGTCAGAATGATGCCGGTGCGGCTGAAGCCCAGCAGCGCTCCCGCCAGGCACAGCAGCAGCACGGCCATCAGCACCCCGACCCGCACCGGCCGGCGAAGACGCGCCCGCCCCCCGTTGGCTTCCGCCAGGCGGGCGTCCAGCACCTCGTTGTACAGCAGCCCCGCCGTCAGCGCCCCCGCCAGCACGAAATACGGCGCCGCATGATTGCCGTAGGTGAAGGAAGCGAAGAAATGCCCCTTCAACGGCTGCACCCAGTAGATCGCCTCCGTTCCGCTGGCCAGCTGCACCATCCCGAACAGCGCCAGCGCGCCCGCCTGGCAAGCCAGGAAAAACAGCAACCCCCGCACCTCGCGCCGCGACATCAGCCGACACCGGAACGCCGCCGCCACGACCCACGCCGGAAAAAACCACGTCACCATCTGCCAGGCCTCCGCCCGCGCATAGGCCGACGGCCAGCCCGGCCACCGCGGCGCGGTGTACATCCAGCGATGATACCCCACGTCAAAATACTGTTCCCGACCCGCATTCGCCCATTGCACCAGCAGATAGCCCGTAAAACACAACCCCAGCCAGAACACCGGATCGCGCACAACGGCGCGAAACGCATGCCGCAGCACCACCGCCAGCAGCACAACCGACCCCGCCATGCCCGCCCAGTGGTACGAAGGACGCAGCCCCCCCCACGCCCAGGCCGTGTACGCCAGCAGAAACCCCAGCCAGAACCGAACCGCCAGCGCCCCGGGCCGACTTCCCGCCTGGGCCCCGTTCGGTACGCTGGAATGTGGAGGGTTCAAGATCACCGCCTGCGATCAGAACATCGCCTCCGGCACGAAAATCACATCTTCCGCTTGCAGAATGATGTCATCTTCCAGCCGCCCCGCCGTGCCCACCGCTTTCAGATTGATCGTGCGCGACTCGGTCTTCCCTCCCGGCAGCGACCGCGTCACCAGGATCGCGTTGTCCCGGGCGCTCGGCGCGAAGCCCCCCGCCTGCTGGATCGCCCCGCTCACCGTCAGATCCCTCGTCGCCGGAATCGCCACCCGCCCCGGCTCCTTCACCCGCCCCAGCACCGTCACGAATCCCCACGGCGAAATCCCCTCGCGGTCAATGTCCCGCGCAAAATCCACCATCACCTGCGGACGCACGTAATACGATTTATATCGCTTCGTCAGCTTCTCCTGCAGATCTTCCAGGCTCTGGTCGGCCACATTCATTTCCCCCAGCAGCGGCAGCACCACCGTGCCGTGCTCCGACACCCGCTTCGCCGGCTCGTCGATTTCCTTCTCCCCCGCCACCAGCACCACCAGGCTGATCACCAGCCCCGGACGCAGTTTCACCGCCTCCGGCGCCGGATCCTGGTCCGGCTGGCCGAAGGGCGGCGTCGAACGGCATCCCGCCGCAACCGAAAACCCCATCGCGGCCGCCAGGACCACATGCAGCCAAAGCCGCCATACCGGGCGGCGGTCACTTCTGTCTGGTTGAGTTTTCATATGGATTAGCGTCGGGAGACGTGTTGGACGGCATCCGGGCACGCCGATGGTAACTCGCGCCGCACGGTGCGAGCATGCAATGCTTTGGGGCTCATCATCCTACTGCGAATCTTCAATGTCAACACCCCGCAGGAGCTCTCTAGGTCACTTCCACGCCGCCTTCGGGCACCTCGACGGCGATCCCCCCCCCCATCATCTCCACCTGCAGGATCAGCCGGCCCTTGCGGCCGGTTCGCTCAAACCGCGCTTCCACCCCCTGCAACGGCCCTTCGGTGATCCGGCAGGTTTCACCGGCCGCCAGGTTGCGCACCGGCGCCACATAGGCCCCCTCGGTCAGCCCGCGCCAGATCCCCGCCAACTCGCGGTGCAGCTGCCGGGCCTCGGCCGACCCCCGTGGATCCAGCACATACGCCACGCAGCCCGTCGCCGTGAAATCCTTCTTGCCCAGCCGCCCCGCCACGAACACAAACCCCGGAAACAGCGGCAGGTCCGCCACCCGCCGCTTCCGCCCCGCAACCGATTCGTGCGGAAACACCGGCAGAAAATGGGTCCATCCCCGCTCCCGAAGCCAGCCGGCGAATTTCTTCTCCCACCGCGGACGCGTCCGTACGCAGGTCCACCACGTCTCCGGCGCCGCCTCCGGCCCCGCGAACAACTCCGGCGGATACAGATGCGGCTGACGGGCCGGGATCCCCTGCCGCCCCCCCGCCCCCTTGCTTTTCCCAAGTGCCACCTGATACGCCATGTCCGCCTTTTCC
>CAZHSS010000004.1:22292-24356 GCA_964535205.1 uncultured Verrucomicrobiota bacterium | reverse complement strand
TCAGCTCAAAATATTGGGATGGGGAGACCGGATTCTATTACTACGGCTACAGATTCTACTCCCCCGCGATCGGTAAGTGGCTATCCAGAGACCCGATTGGAGACTTAATTCGTGACTCATATAAAACGATACCGGAAAGGAAAAGACTCTACTTGTTCTTTCTCATGGAAACGAAATTGCCATATGTTTTCGTATCCAATAATTCAATTAATCTAGTTGACTACCTGGGCTTGGACAAAATATATGGGAATTACTGCGGTGGTGATTATTGTGGTGGCAAAGAACTTAAGAAATGTGAAAAATGCGATTACTCTATACCTGCAACTGGCCCAATGGATTCTTGCTGCAAAGATCATGATCAGTGTTTCGATAAAGTAGAAAAGGGTCAGGGTACGTATCAAGACTGCCACAAAGCCATGTGCGATTGCATAGAGAATACCGATGTAATGAATGAGCCTAATGTGGGCCAAAATACTACGATCGCCTGGAACTGGCTACAGAGATATGCCTGTATATTAAAAGGTCCACCACATTAACATGGCAGGAAAACTCCTGTGAAAACGGCATTTTTAATATTAGTGGTTTTTATCAACTCACATATTATGTCGTTTTCACAGGTGGGTGAGGGCCGGCGGTATGTCGCATTATCTCGGGATCTAGTAGAAGTTGAATTATCTCTATTAGCGAGAAATGAGGTTCAACAAGATTTAAAACTTTCGCGGTCTCAAATCGATATGTTGGGTGCGGTCACAACATGTTCCCTTGACCATGCCACATTTGTTCAGGTTATTAGGAACGAGTATGACAATAAACTTTCGGATCCTTCATTATCTGCCAATGAAAGGAAAATGGTAATCTCTGAAAAAAACAAACGATTTGCAGCAGGCACGGCCAAGTATTTACGGGATGAAGTGAATACAATACTTACAAAATCCCAAAAAAGACGACTAATGCAATTAGTTGTTCAGGCTAACGGACCTGCAGAAATAGTGTCGAATACCGAGCTGGCTCACAAGCTGCAGATTACCGATGAGCAACAATCTAGACTAGCAACGCTTTGTTCTTTCTATGAAAAAAATGTCCAATGTTACTATGACCGGCTGTTGCAACTCCAAATGAGTGATGTGCGACAGCGGCCATCAGCAGAAATTGAAAAAGAAGTAGCCAGTTTATATGTTGTTATTGAGGAGCTGGAGCGGGATAAGGACTATCAATTAATTTCTATTTTAACTGATGATCAAAGAAAACGTTTGGACATATTGAAGGGGCGTATTCTTATGAAGGGGCCGGGAAAGGGGTCAGAGTACCAGCTTCTTGTAAAGTGATTTTCTGAAAATATTTTTGGGCAGAGTTCACCTGTACCCGGCGCACCGGGTTTTCAAAGGAATCGCGATGGGGCTTGATGTAACGGGGTCAGCCGATGAATTTTAGAAAGGAAAGGGGTCGGTCCTATAAATTAATAAAACTAGATTGACGAAGCGGGGGTGGATGTGGTGTAAGAAGGCATGCCCAGGAAGCCAAGAGTGGAGTATGCGGGGGCGGTATATCACGTGATGAGCCGGGGGAACCACCTGCAGAAGGTGTTCCGGGGGGATGAGGATTGCGGGGTGTTTATGGAGACCGTGGGGGAGGTATGTGGGCGCACAGGTTGGCGGGTGCATGCTTACGCGCTGATGGGGAATCATTATCACTTGTTGCTGGAGACCCCGGAGCCGAATCTGGTGGTGGGTATGCAGTGGGTGCAGAGCACCTATACCAAGCGGTTCAATGCCGTCCATCGGGAATGGGGGCACTTGTTCCAAGGGCGGTACAAGGCGATACCGGTGGAGGCGGGCGGGGGGTATTTCTCAACGATTGCGACCTACATCCATCTCAATCCGGTTCGCATGAAGGGGTATGATTTCGAGAAGGAACGGTTGGAAGACTATCGCTGGAGCAGCTATCGCAGCAACGCCCAGGGGGAAGCTTCACCCTTCATCAAACCGCATGCGCTTTACCTGGCACTCGACAAGACGGCGGCCAAGCGCCAGGCGGCGTATCGCGAACTCTTTCGCTATCAACTCG
>CAZHSS010000004.1:0-22282 GCA_964535205.1 uncultured Verrucomicrobiota bacterium | reverse complement strand
ATGATTTCGACAAGGAGCGGTTGGAGAACTATCGTTGGAGCAGCTATCCGGCTTATGCAGGGAAGACGTCGAGGCCTGAATGGCTGACTTGCCGGAGGGTGCTGGAGCAACTCGGGATGGGCGACACGGTCACTGGGCGCCGAAAGTATGAGGAATACATGGCCGGCCGGGTGGCAGAGGTGCGGCATAGCGACCAGCCGTGGAAAGCGGATGAAGCCTGGCAGAAAATCCGGCGGGGGTGGCAATTAGGCGGGGAAGACTTCCGGCGGGAGATGCTGGAGCGGATAGGGGATTCGCTGAAGAAAACCCGTCGTTCCTCTTTCAGCGGAGCAGAGATTTGTGCCCATGACGAGGCAAGTGCCGAGGCTTGGATTGCCAAAGGGATGAAACGGTTGGGTATTGTGGAGGCTGATCTGGCAAGCCTGCGGATGAGCAGCCCGGAGCGATATGCCTTGGCCTGGCTGGTCCGGCGCAACACTTGCGTGCGCCCTACTTGGATCAAAGCGCGATTGGGCATGGGAACCGCCACCTGTTTTGCGGCTTATTTGAAAAGGCTGGAGGGTGCCAAGAAGGGAGAATGGGGCGATGTCGTCTGGAGCAAAATCAAGAATATTAAATTATAGGACCGACCCCTCTGCCGCCCCCTCTAGGGTCATGAGCATTGGGGCGCACCTGGATGAGCTGCGACTCAGGTTGGGACTGGCGCTGGGGGGATTTGTGGTGTCGTTTCTGGCGTCGTTGGCGGGCGGGAAGTGGTTTGCGGGGGTGATCCTGTCGCCGTATCGCGCCGCCATGGAATCCGCGGGGATCGAGGTCAAATTGCAGGCATTTCAGCCCGCCGAGCCTTTTCTGGTCTACATGAAGGCCGCGCTGGTTCTGGCGGCGTTGATCAGTTCACCGTGGATTTTCTACCAGATATGGGCATTTATTTCTGCCGGGCTGCATGCCCATGAACGTCGTTTCGTTCGCGTTGTGGTCCCTGTCAGTGCGGGGTTATTTGCCGGGGGTATCATATTCTTCCTGCTGGGGATTGCCCCGTGGATATTTCGTTTTTTCATGCAGTTTGATTTGGGGATTGATTATCTGACCTACCAGCCCGGGGTTGGCAAGACGGCGGATTTCATTCTGATTCTGGCGCTGGTGTTTGGGCTGGCGTTTCAGACGCCTGTGGCCATCGTATTTGCCGAGCGAATGGGACTGGTGTCTTATGAAGCCCTTTGTCGGGCGAGAAAGTATACCCTGCTGGGATCGTTTATTGTCGCCGCCATGGCTACCCCTCCTGACGTGATTTCCCAGGTTGCTCTGGGGATTCCGTTATATGTCTTGTATGAAGGGGGCGTCCTAGTCTGCCGGTTATGGCAAAAACCCGGATAATTTCCCAACGGCCCAATCAGGCCTTCGGTTCTTCTTCCTTCGGGGCGCCTTCAGGGGCTTTGGGAGCGGCATCGATTGTTTTCACGTCGCTTTCGACTTCCTTGATGCCCTTTTTGAATTCGGTGATGCTTTTGCCGATACTACGGGCGATATCCGGCAAGCGCCGACCAAAGATCAGGACCGCGATGATCAGGATGATGATCCATTCGCCTCCGCCCGGAAGGCCAAAAACTGCCAGCATAGGATGAATCATGATATAACGCCCTTTAATTGAAATAACCGTGGTGAAGCGTGGATTAAGAGGCATGAGGGAGTCAACCAAATTCTGACAACCAAATTCTGATAATCCGAGAAACTTCACGCTGAGAATAGGGAGAAGATAGAGTGGCGCGTCACGCAAGTGAAACGTTTTGGCCGGCCTGCCAGTTTCCCGTTGCCGGAGGCGGGGGGGGGTGGGGTATCCTGTTATGTTACAGGTTGATTCGGTTTCTGTTTCAATGGCCCATCCGAAAGCGGCGAGGTGTCGAATGAGTAAGAGAGCAGTCTGGGGTGTGTTGGCGGGTTTGCTGATGGGTCTGGCGGCGGTCCAGGTGTACGCCGTTCCGAATCCGGCGGCGGCGTATGCCGAACAGCTGGGGTACGACTACGAGGCGACGGAGGCCGGGGAAACCGTTACGGTCGCGCCCGGGGTGGAACTGGATGCCTGGGACTTTTACCGCGGCAAGGTGGGTAGCGAGTATGCCTATGGCGCCCGGTACGGCTATGACACCGTCAACCGGACGGAGCAGGTCAACGGCAGCGTGCGCAGCTATGCGGTTTGCGTGCCGAAGGCGCCGCTGAAGACGGGCGGGGCCGAAGAAGTGCCGTTGCTGGACCTGATGAAGCAGAACGGCGAGCCGCTGTGGGTGGATCCGGAGCGGACGATTCCGGAAGACTGGGAAGCCATCATGGAGACGGCCCCGTTGAAGACGTTTCCGAAGCAGGCGCTGCCGAGTTCCTGGGACTGGCGCAACGTGGGCGGCTCGAGCTATATCGGTTCCGTGCGCAACCAGGGATCCTGCGGGAGCTGCTATGCCTTCGGCGCGGCGGCGGCGGCGGAAGGCACGTTCAACTACGCGATGAACCGCACCGGCAGCCAGTGCGTGGATTTTTCCGAAGCCTACATTGCGTGGTGCCTGGGTGCCTATGGCGATTATTCGTCCCATTTTGGCGGGTGTGACGGGGCGGATTACGACTATGCGGAACTGGAAGCGCTGACGGTTGAAGGCGTCTGCGGCGAAAACCAGATGCCATACAATAACGGGACCGACCCAAAATCTTGCACCTATTCCGGCACAACCACGGTGTTCGAGGCCTGGGCGCGGGTGCCGTATGGCGACATCGACGCCATCAAGACGGCGATCATGACCTACGGCGTCGTGGATGCGGCCGTGTACGTTAATACGGCTTTTGAGAACTACGATAGCGGTGTGCACGACGACAACAACAACAACTGCAGTCAAGGCTGGTACACGACGTCCAACCATGCCATTTCCCTTGTAGGGTGGGACGACAATCCGCCTGAGGGCGGCGGCGGGGTATGGATTCTGCGCAACAGCTGGGGCACGAGCTGGGGCGAGAACGGGTACATGCGCATCCGCTACGATGCGGCGGTGGTCCATTGCGCCGTGTGCTACTTGGTGTACGGCGAGGCGGCGGAGACGGCGCCGGCGTTCACCAGCGGCACGTCGTTCGGCGCAACGACCGGCGTGGCCCGGACGCACACCGTGACGGCCAGCGGGAATCCGACGCCGGCCCTCAAGCTGCAGTCCACGACGGCCTCGGCGGGCTACTACACGTTTGTGACCAATACGGGCGTGCTGACCTATCAGCCCCCGGCGGCCGATGCCGGTTCAAAGACCTTCACCTTTACGGCCAGCAACTCGCTGGGCGTCGCCACGCAGACAGTCACCGCGACCGTGACGCTGGCGCCGCCCGCGGCCCCGGCTTCGATCTGGGCGAGCGCGACCAACACGACCGACTTCACCGCGGCGTGGAGTTCCGTGGCGGACGCCACGGGCTACCGGCTGGATGTCAGCACGAACGAGACCTTCAGTGCCGGGGGCGGGGGCGGGGGTTCCTTGGACATCAGCGGGTATGACTTATTGCAGTTTGATTCGTCCCAAACCTATACCCTTCCGGCTGGAACAGTAATCGAGCCCGGGGGATATGTCATCATTGCCCGGAATCAGGACAAGGCGGCTTTTGAATCCCAATGGGGCGTCACGCTGGCCGCCAACGTTGTGTTCCTCAACAGTGGTGGATCGATCCCCCAATTGAACGGGAGCGAAACCTTCCTTCTTCGGGATGCGAGCGATGTAACCGTCGATGGGCAAACGGCGCTGGCCATCTCTGGGCAGGTCACGGTTCAACGGACGGATGCCACGGCGGATGCCACGTCAGCCTCAAGCTGGACATCAACGGCAGCCCCGGCCAATTCGACGCCAGGCTCCGGTGGGGTCGGCAATGGCACCGGCGGATTGGTGATCAACGAGTATTCGGAACACGGAACGTACACATACGAGTTTGTCGAACTATATTACGATGCGGCTAGCGGTCCGCCCTCCTATATAGCCGGGTATTCGAACCGGACGGTGGCGGGCACGAGCCAGAGCGTGACGGGGCTGACGGCGGGGGCGACCTATTACTTCCGCGCGCGGGCGGTGAATGCCGGCGGCAGCAGTCCGAACACCTCCGTGGCGAGTGTCACGACGCTGGCGACGCTGTCGGCGCCGGTGTTTGGCGCAAATCCGGGGCCGGTGGCGGCGACGGCGGGGGTGGATGCCGGGTTTACGGTCAGCGCTTCGGGCGTACCGGCGCCGACGCTGGCGCTGGATTCCACGACAGCCGAAGCGGGCAGCTATGATTTCGATGCCGGAACCGGCGATGTCCTGTACATTGCGCCGCAGGGCGACGCGGGCCAGCAGACTTTCAGCTTCTCGGCGGTCAACAGCCAAGGCTCGGCCTACCAGACCGTGACGGTGAACGTGGCGGCGGCGACCGCGCCGGCGTTCACGGGCGGGGCGGGGCCGTACAGCACGACGGCGGGCGTGGAAGTGGCCTTCACGGTCACGGCCTCGGGCACGGCGCCGACGCTGGCGCTGCAGAGTCAGACTGCGTCGAGCGGCTATAGCTTCACGCCGGCGACGGGCGCGTTCACCTATACGCCGCCGGCGGGCGATGTGGGCACGCAGACGTTCACCTTCACGGCGGCCAATGCGGCCGGAACGGTCACGCAGGTCACCAGCGTGTCCGTGGCCGCCGTGCCCACCGCGCCGGATGCCCCGGCCTCGGTGTGGGCCAGCGTCACCAACGACACCGGCTTTACCGCGGCGTGGAGCGCTTCCGCCGGCGCCACAAGCTACCGGCTGGATGTCGGCACCAATGAAACGTTTTCGGCCGGCGGCGGTTCGGTCAACCTGATGAGCAACGCCGGGTTTGAATCCGGCGACAGCACGAGCTGGACCAAGTTCGAAACCGAATATGCGGTGGTTTCCACCGATCCTCAGGAGGGAACGTACCACGTGGCGATCACGGCCACATCCACCCGAGATTTGACGCAGAATGTGGCTATCACGGGCGACGGGACGACCGAGTATGAGATCAGCTACTGGTACAAGGGCAGCGGGAACGCCCGCATCTGGGCCTCGTGGACCACGGGCGGCCAGGTGTCGGGCGACAACCTCCAGCCGGGCACCTACAATCCGGCGGCGTCGGAATGGACCAAGATGACGTACACGGTTGTTCCGCAGAGCGGCGCCAACATTCTATTCTATGAAATCAGGACCTACAACGGCGCCAGCATGAACTACGACAACTTCTTCGTCGGAGCGGCCGGCGGCGGCAGCACGCCCAGCTACGTGTCCGGCTATTCGAACAGGACCGTTTCCGGCACGAGCGAGAGCGTGACGGGTCTGGTTGCGGAAGCCGGCTATTACTTCCGCGTCCGCGCGGTGAATGACGTCGGCACCAGCGGCGATTCGTCCGTGGCCAGCGTGACGACGCTGGCGGAGTCCGTCCCCGGCACGCCGCCGGTGGTGGATGCCATTCCGGCGCAGACCGCCAATGTGGGCGGAACGTTTGACTACACGGTGACGGCGACGGCGACGGATGGCGACCCCATTCTGTCGTACGGATGCACCAGCGCCGTGGACACGAATGTATGGGACTTCGACACCGGCGACGGGTATTTCGTCTTATATCCGACAGCGGCGGAGGCCGGCACCAACCTGTTCAACTTCACGGCGACCGACAAGGACGGCGTCAGCGCGGCGGTGCAGATGAGCGTCAAGGTCTATTCGGCGGCCGCCTCCAATGAGTTCACTCAATGGGTGGAAGACCAGGAAGAGGATCCGGTCGATCCCGACTTCGCCGAAGGCGCGGACATTGACGGCGACGGCCAGACCACCTACGAGGAATACCTGGCGGACACCGATCCGGCGGCGTCCAACAGCGTGCTGCGCCTGGAAGGCCAATCCGCCGACCTGACGGAATTCACGTTCCCAGCCAGTCCGGAGCGGTTTTATCAGTTTGTCTATACCGCCGACCTGACTTCAACCCAGACCAACGACATCGGGTGGGGCGTGCCCGGCATGGTGGTGACCAGCACCGTGCCCGGCACCTGGTTCGGCACCATCCGGGTGCTGCTGGATGATCCGGCCGAATAGGGCGGGATTCTGCGATCGGCATGAAAAGCGGTGTCGCGCTTTGCTTGCCACCGCACTCCAAAGGTGGACCGCCGCCGGATCGGTGTGGAGTGCGGTGACAAGGCCGTCGGCCGCGGCACCGTTTTGGCTTTGGCCTGGAAACCACGGCAAAAGCGGTGTCGCGCTGCGCTTGCCACCGCACTCCAAAGTTGGACCGCCGCCGGGTCGGTATGGAGTGAGGGGACAAGGCCTTTGGCTGCGGTACCGCTTTGGTTTTGGCTTTGCGGGGCAAAATACCGGCCACCGCGCCTTGGCATGTGACGGCCAGGCGTATACTGTTTGATTTCTGGGGCCAACAGGATTGCAAAGGTCCGGGCGATGGCCTATCCTGATTCCGTACAGCAAAAGGGATCCGTGCGGAGAACGGCCATGAAGATACGGTTTGGGTTGGTGGTGGCGGGGATGTGCGCGCTGGCTGCGCAAAGCCAAGGGGCTCTGGACGAAGTCGGTTCAGCTCCCCTGAATCCCGCATTTCTGGAGTTTCAGGCACAATCCACGGACAGACTGGCCCGCAGGCAAGTTGAGTCGGCGCATCCCCTGGGGTGGCGCCCCGGACCGGTGGATCTGTCCCACTTGCGCAACCCGGTGCGGACGCCCAAAGCGCTGCCCAAGACCTTCGACGCTTCGTTTGATCTGCGGACACAGGGAAAGTTGACGGCCGTCAAAAACCAGAATCCCTACGGAACCTGTTGGGCGCACGCCACCTGCGCTTCCCTGGAGTCGGCGCTGCTGACGGGCGAGACCAATGATTTTTCCGAAAACAACATGGTCAATCTGCATGGGCTTGACTGGGGTTTCGATGATGGTGGGAATGCCCATGTTTCCATGGCTTATCTCGCGCGTTGGGACGGGCCGGTCAACGAGAGCGACGATCCGTATCCCGACGAAGGGGGGAGCACGGGCTTAGAAACGGTGCGCAAACACGTCCAGCAGACTTACCTTATTCCCCCCAAGACAAGCGCGACGGACCACGATGCCATTAAGCAGGCCCTGCTGGATTACGGCGCGCTGTACGTGAACTACTACCACAACGACACCTACTACAACTCGACCTACAAGAGCTATTATTATGCGGGCGCCAGCAACGGCAACCACGCGGTGGCCATCGTGGGCTGGAACGACAATTTTTCCGCCAGCCAGTTCAATTCCACTCCGGCCGGGAACGGCGCCTTCATTGTGCGCAACAGTTGGGGGACCGGGTGGGGCGACGGCGGCTATTTCTATGTTTCCTATTACGACACGACGTTTGCCTGGGACGAGGTTGTTGCTTTTCACAACGCTGAATCCACATCCAATTACGCACAGGTTTACCAATACGATCCGCTCGGCTGGGTGAGCAGTTTCGGCACGGGTTCGGGCACCACGTACTGGGGCGCCAATCTCTATACAGCGGCGGCGGACGAGTCGCTGTCGGCTGTCGGGTTTTATGCCGCCAGCACGGGAACCGTCTATCAAATCTACGTCTACAAGGGCATCACGGCCGGTTCGCCCCGCAGCGGGACGCTGGCCGTCAGCAATTCCGGCACACGGCTGGCCCCGGGCTATTGCACCATCGATTTGAGTGCGCCTGTCGCCCTGACCAACGGCCAGCGGTTTTCCATCGTGTTGAAACTGACCACGCCCGGGAACAACTATCCGCTGCCGATCGAATATGTCTATGCGGGATACAGCAGCGCGGCATCGGCGTCGTCCGGGCAAAGCTTTTACAGCTCCACTGGGAGTTCCTGGACCGATCTGACCTCTTGGAACAGCACGGCCAATTTCTGCATCAAGGGCTACGTCGCCGCCGACGTGACTCCGAACTACGGCCTGCGCGACGACGGCGGGGTGAATCTGCCGACCCTGACCTACTGGCATGACGGGCTGGGGTCGGACGTCACGGAACAGGGATCGAATTTCAACGGCCGGGCGCTGGGGGTGCGCACGCAGCTGTATCTGAAGGGCGCGGCGATCAAGACCTGGAAGAGCGGCGACGGCGACGTCACCGGAACCACCTTCCACTACAAAATCTGGGAAGACGGCGACAGCGAGCCGGGCACCTGGTCCACGCGGTCCGTCGACTGGACCAGCGACGACGGCGGCGGCAACCAGACCTGGTCGAGTTTCGGGGCCGAAATCAATGCCATGAGCGGCCTGGTGTCCGGTTCATACAACCTCAAGGTGCTGTTCACGGTTTCCGGCACGGGCGTGCCCGGCATCCTCACCAACGGGCCGTTCACGGCCACGTTCGACATCGCGCCGGTGCAAGCCCCCGGAAACCTGCGCGCCAGCGCGACGAACGAGACGGATTTCACCGCCGCCTGGGACGCCGTCTCCGGCGCGACCGGCTACCGGCTCGACGTCGGTACGAACGCGACGTTTGCGGGCGGGGGTGGTACGGCCTCCGACCTGTTCATTTCGGAATACATCGAAGGGTCGAGCAACAACAAGGCGATTGAAATCTTCAATGGGACGGGTTCGTCCGTGGATTTGGGGACGGCGGGATACACGTTGCGGGTTTACGCCAACGGCAGCACCACGCCGTCCTCGATCACGCTGTCCGGCACCGTGGCCGACAACGCCGTCTTCGTCGTCGCCAATTCCAGCGCCAATGCGGCCATTCTGGCCCAGGCCGACCAGACCTCCGGCAGCCTGACGCACAACGGCAACGACGTGATCGCGCTGGCCAAGAATTCGGTCAACCTCGACGTGTTGGGCACCATCGGCAGTTCCGCCAACTTCGGGCAAGACGTCACCAAGGTCCGCAAGAGCGCCGTGGACGCCGGCACCACGACCTACGACACGGGCGAGTGGGACGACTACGCGGTGGACACCACGACCTATCTCGGCAGCCATTCGTTTTCCGGCGGCACCGGCGCCCCGGCCTACGTCCCCGGCTATTCCAACCGCGCCGTTTCCGGCACCAGCCAGATCGTGACGGGGCTGACGGCCAACTCGACCTACTACTTCCGCGCGCGCACGGAGGCGGCCTTCGGCACCAGCACCAATTCCGCGACGGCCAGCGTGACGACGTTGGAAGAAGCCGTGCCCGGCACGCCGCCGACGATGGACGCGATCCCCGCGCAGACCACCTACGTGGACGGGGAATTCGAATACACCGTGACGGCGCAGGAGCCGGACAGCGATCCGGTGACCTTCGCCTGCACCAGCGCCGTGGACGCAGCGTCGTGGGATTTCGACGTCAATACGGGCGATTTCCTGTTCATTCCGACCAATGCCGCCCAAATCGGCACCAACATCTTCAGTTTCACGGCCACCGACAAGGACGGGACGAGCGATCCGGCCTTGATGAGCGTGAAAGTGTATTCCGCAGCCGCCACCAACGAGTTCACGCAGTGGGTGGAAGACCAGGAAGGGGATCCGGGAGACCCCGACTTCGGCGAGAACGCCGATTTCGACGGGGATGGCCGGACGACGTACGAAGAATACCTGTCCGACACCGATCCGGCGGCTTCCAACAGCGTGCTGAAGCTGGAGGGCGAATCCGCGGATCTGACGGAGTTCTCCTTCCCGGCCAGTCCGGCACGGTTCTATCAGTTGATTTACACAGACGACCTGTCGGCAACCCTGACCAACAATCTGGGGTGGGGAGTGCCCGGCATGGTGGTGACCAGCGACGCTCCGGCAACCTGGTACGGCACCATCCGGGTGCTGCTGGATGATCCGGCCGAATAGGGCGGGCTTCTGCGATCGGCATGAAAAGCGGTGTCGCGCTGCGCTTGCCACCGCACTCCAAAGGGGGAGCGTTGTTGGGTCGGTGTGGAGTGCGGTGACAAGGCCGTCGGCCGCGGCACCGCTTTGGCTTTGGTTCGAAAACCAGAACAAAAGCGGTGTCGCGCTGCGCTTGCCACCGCACTCCAAAGGGAGGGCGTTGTTGGGTCGTTGTGGAGTGCGGCGGCAAGACGCCGCTTTGACTTTGGCCCGAAAATCAGAACAAAAGCGGTGTCGCGCTGCGCTTGCCACCGCACTCCAAAGCAAGATCGCCCTTGCTTGGCGTCGAATTACAGCCCGGTGTCGAACTGCAGGGTCTGGCCGGGCTGGATGACGAGGCCTTCGCCGGCCGGCAGCCATTCCTCCATGCCATCCACCCGCACCTGCAGGTCATCGGTGCGGAGCATAGAATAACAGGCTAAAAAGACTTGAAAAGCACCCACGAGGGCGTAACATGAACCTAATATTCCAGGGGTATGGATTCATGCCGACCGAAACGGAAGAGGGCAGGGAAACGGGAAAATCATTTTGTTTTCCAAGGTGGATGGGGGCTGTTGCAGAAAACGGCAGATGTATTTTGGATCGGACGGAGGTTAGTATGATGGGAAGCCTGAAAGGCTGTCTGACGGCCTTGATTTGTTGCGTCAGTGTGCTGTCCGGTGCAGAAGCGGCGGTGCCTCTGCCGTATGAAAACGCCCGAACCAACGCGGTGGACTGGACCACGCTGCCGGGCTGGACGGGCAATGTCACCAGTTCGACCGCCGGCGGATCCGCCCGGTTCGATGCTGCCGGACGGACGTTGACGTTGGCGCTGGATGGCGCGCCGACGGCATTGTCCTTCACGCTGCGGGGCTACTCGAATTCCGTCGGGACGGCTCCCGCCAGTTTCATCGTGGAACAGTCGGGGGGGGGCGCGGTCTGGAATTCCACGCTCGTGGCGGATATCAGCGAAGAATCCCTGTCGCTGGCCACCATGCCGTTTGGACCGTTCCCATTGGAGAGTTCGACCCGTTTCATCCGTTTCACGTATGTGGATTTCTTTGCCTACGACATCGGGCTTAACAACGTGACGGTGGACGGCGGCCCGGCCGAACCGCGCGTGGTGTTCACGGATCGCGAAGACGGTTTCATCGTGGCGCAGGGGGCGCCGAACGAGATCATTTCGGCATCGGTGATCAATGGAGGCGGGTATTGGTTCGGCTTTCCTGCGCTGGGAACAGAGCCGTGGGAGAGCGACAACAACGGCACGTTCAAGACGGAATCGCCCCGGGATGTGTATTTCATCAATACCTCGGTGACGGGAGCATTTCATGCGACCGCCAACGGGTTCACGGACAACACGGATGATCTTCTCATACCCGGCACGATTCATTTTTCGGTGGCGCCGGCACATGCCCTGGACCTGCAGGTCGGGTCCAACGGGACGGCCACCGTGCAGGTGAACGGCCGGGCGGCAACCAACGCACCGGTGGGGGCGCTGGTGACGGTCCTGCCGGTGCCGGATCCGGGTTTTGCCACGGATTCCATCCGGCTGAACGGCGGGGCCATTGAAGGAACGACGTTTGTCATGCCGGATGAAGCGGCCATGGTGGAAGTGTCGTTCCGCGAAAAACTGGAGGGCGAGCCCACGCTGATCCTGTCGCAGTATTACGAGGGGTCGGGCGACAACAAATGGATCGAGCTGTTCAATCCCGGTGCGGAGCCGGTGGACCTGGATGCGGCGGGCTACCGGCTCGGGCTCTGGCAGAACGCCGGCCGGGAAGGCTGGAAGACGGGTTCAGCGCCGGCGTTCGCCACCATCCTGACGGGAACCATGGCCCCCGGCTCGACGTATCTGGTGTCGCACGGCGCGGCGGCGGCGCCGGCCTATGCCGCGGCGAATGCCGCCTCCAACGGCCTGATCTTCAACGGCGACGACAGCGTGGTGCTCTACACGGGGACGGAATACGATTTTGCCAACGTCGTGGATGCCATCGGCCTGCGGAGCAACACGGCCGCCAACTGCAGTTACGTGCGGGCGCCGGCCGTCTGCTGCGGTGTCACCACCGATTTCGATGCCGGCGACTGGATCCGGTTTGACTATGCCGCGGTGGACACGGCGGATGTCGAAGTGCCCGAACGGCTGGGCTGGCACGGGTTCGCGCAGCCCCAGCCGACGAATCCGCCCATCCTGTCCAATCTGGGCCATTCGCCAGCCGCGATTGTTTTCGATATTCCGACGAATTACACGGAATACACGGTGTATGGGGCGTCAGGCCTCCGATCGAATGAAGCGTCCTGGGCCGGTTCCAGCATCGTGGACCAGTGCACCGCGGAACTGGCGGATAATAAAACCCGCATTACGGTGCCGGCCATCTTCGGCCCGAAACAGATGATCTGGCTTTCCATTCCCGCCGCCGATTAAGCCATGAACCGCATTTCCATTCGCAACGGGTTGGCATGCGCCGCGCTGTGGGGTATGGCCGCAGCGGCCATGGCCGGCAGCGGCACCGAAAATGATCCGTACACAATTGCGGAAGCGCTGGCGTTGCCCGCCGGGACAACCGAATACTGGGCGCAGGGATATATTGTGGGAGGGCGATATGACGATTTCGACTCTCCGTGGACAGGGGATTACGGCCTGAGCTGTGCGGACAACGACAGCGAAACCGACGTCAACAACTGCCTTCAGGTCAAACTGGAGAGTGATGGAGGCCGGGACAACTGGGGACTCGCCAGCAATCCGGGTCACTACCTGAAACAAATCAAGTTCCAGGGGTATCGTGACAGTTACGGGGGGTATCCCAGCTTCGAAGGCATTAACTATGCGGATATTTCAGAAGTGTCTGCATCCAGCCAGTTGCCGGAATTCGGCGCCAATCTGGGGCCGCTGAGCGCGACGGTGGGGGTGGCGCGGGCGTTCACGGTGACGGCCACGGGCAGCCCGGACCCCGTTCTGGCCTTGGACTCCACGACGGCGTCCGGAGGTTACAGCTTCACGGCGGGCACGGGCGAGCTGAGCTACACGCCGCCGCCGGCGGACGGCGGCGAAACGAAGACCTTTACGTTCACGGCCAGCAACAGCGCGGGCGTGGCGACCCAGACCGTCAGCGTGGCGGTCAGCACGGCGCCGGAATCGGCCCCTGTCTTCAACGCGAATCCGGGGCCTGTCGCCGCGACGGCGGAGGTGACCGTGGCGTTCACGGTGTCCGCCAACGGCAATCCCGTGCCGGCGCTGGCGCTGGACAGCACAACCGCCGCGGCGGAAAGCTATCTGTTCGAACCGGCAACAGGCTATTGCGTCTATGAGCCGCCGACGAACGATGTCGGCGCGCAGACCTTCACGTTCAGCGCCAGCAACACCCAGGGCACGGCGGTGCAGACGGTCACCGTCAATGTGGCGGCGGCGCCGGTGTACATTCCGGCGGTCACCGTTACGAACATCGGCACCAATTCCTTCACGATCCACTGGACGGAGGTGACGGATGCGGCGACGTATCAGGTGCAGGTCGCGACGGATGCGAACTTCACACCGGGCACGGCCGGCGGCGGTCTGTTTATTTCCGAAGTGGCCGATCCGGCCGATGACTACAACGGCCGTTTTGTCGAGTTGTACAACGCCTCGGGAGCGGCGATCGATTTCAGCACGGCCACCTGGACTCTGAGCCGGCAGGCCAACGGCAGCACCTGGGGATCAGTCCAACTGACGGGGACGCTGGCGGCGGGTGCCACCTACGTGGTGGCCTACAACCAGGCCGGCTACGAGACCGATTACAGCGACACAGCCGATCTGTATGATGCGATTGTCAGCGGCAGCGGAGACGACGGCTATTTCCTGTTTTCCGGGGGCGATCATGCCTCCGGCACGCTGGCGGATGCCTACGGGGTGGTGGATCAGGATGGGACGGGGTTCGCCTGGGACTACACGGATTCGCAGGCGGTGAGGAATCCGGAGGCGACGTTCCCGACCTCGGTCTGGACTGCGTCGGAATGGACGATCACCGGCGCCAATGCGTCGGGCATGACGCCGCACGCCCACACGGTGACGGGCGGCGGCGGGGGCGAAGGAGGAACGCTTGTCGCGGACATGACCGTTGGGGCGCTGAGCACCAACGTCACGGACCTGGACATGGAAACGACCTATTACGTCCGGGTGCGCGCCGCGCCGACAGGCACGTGGTCGACGGTGGTTCTGGCGACGACCACGGGCGGGGAACCCACGGCGCCGTCGTTCACGAGCGGGACGGGTCCCTACAGCGTGACGGCGGGCGGACTGGTGGATTTCACGGTCAGCGCGATGGGGACGCCGGTGCCGGTGCTGGCGTTGGAAGCGTCCACGGCGAGCACGAATGACTACGCCTTCGAGCCGTCGACGGGGACCTTCCTGTATCAACCCCTGCTGTCCGACGGCGGCACCGTCCAGACCTTCACCTTCACGGCCAGCAACACCGAGGGCACGGCGACGCAGACGGTGACGGTGAACGTGGCGGCGGCCAGCGCGCCGGTGTTCGAGGCGAATCCGGGCCCTCTGACGGCGACCACGGGCGTGGTACGGACCTTCACGGTTAGCGCCACGGGGGAACCGGAGCCCGAGCTGGCGCTGCAATCCGCCACGGCCAGCGGCGGCACCTACAGCTTCACCTCGTCCACGGGCCTGCTGGGCTACACGCCGCCCCCCAGCGACCTCGGGACGCAGTCCTTTACCTTCACGGCCGGCAACACCGCCGGCGTGGCGACGCAAACGGTCAGCGTGACGGTGGTGGCACTGCCGACGATTGATTCCCTGCCGCCTTTGTACATCGAGGCGGGTCAGACGTCGAACCTTTGGGTCGTGGCGCAGGAAGCCGAGGGGGATGCCCTCACGCTTACGGCGAGCAATCTGCCGGCCAATGCCTCGTTCACGACCGCCAGCGGCACCCTGGCCGTAAGCAACCTGTTCACCTTCTCGCCGTCTTCCAACCAAGCCGGGCAGGCTTATGCCGTGGTGTTTTACGCGAGCGACGTGCACGGCACGACGACCCGGACGCTGAACATCACCGTGGCCAACAACGACCCCTGGGCGGACTACTATGCCGCCTGCTACAGCAACGGCGTGCTGAAAACCGGCGACGAACTGAAGAACGCGCTGCATGACATTATTTCCAACCACACCTACGTTGCCTATGGGTCCCAGACCGACACTGTATTGCGGGACATTGATGAATGCCCGACCAACAGCAGCATGGTGCAATGCCTGTACCTGCAGCACGGCCTTCCCAAGTTCGACGGAAGCTGGAACAAGGAGCATGTCTGGGCGCAATCACATGGCATCGACGGGGCGAACCCGGCTTATTCGGACGTGCATCACCTGCATCCTACGCTTATTCAGGCGAATTCGGATCGAAACAGCCGGGATTTCGATATCGTGTCCGGTACGACAACTAACTACGCGTTTGATGGGACACAAACAGCCGGCAATTTCGAGCCCCCCCTTGCCGGCAAGGGCGACGTGGCGCGCGCCATGTTCTACATGGCCGTGCGCTACGACGGAACCGATGCGGTCGGCGATCTGGAACTCACCAATGCCACCCCCACATCGACAGAATCGGCTTTATTCGGCAAGCTCGACACCCTGCTCGACTGGAATGAACTCGACCCGGTGAACGACTACGAGATCCGGCGCAACAATCTGGTGTATTCCAATTACCAAGGCAACCGCAATCCCTTCGTGGACCATCCCGAATGGGTCCGGGTGGTGTTCGACACCAACTATGTCACGGCCCCGCCGCCGCCGGCCGCCTTTTCGGCAACGCCCAATGGCTCGGGCCAGATCGACGTGGACTTCTCGCTGAACGGGCGGGGCGACGACGTGGTCATCGTCTGGGATGAAGACGGCACGTTCAGCGCGCCCTCCGGCACGGCGCCGGCGGCGGGGCAGCCGTTCGCGGGCGGCACGGTGCTCTACAAAGGCAGTGCCTCGCCGCAGAGCCACACCGGGCTGACGGCCTGCCAGACCCGCCACTACGCGTGCTGGTCGGTTTCCGGGACCAACTATTCCGAGTCGTGGCTGGCCCGCAGCGCCACGACACCGGGGGCGGATGTGCCCGCCCAGGTGTGGGCCAGCGCCACGAACGCCACGGATTTTACCGCGGCATGGAGCGCGGTGACAGGCGCGACGGGCTACCGGCTCGATGTGGCAACCAATAGCAGCTTCTCCAATGCAGGCGCAGGCGGGACGCTGATCGACGAGGATTTCGTTGATTTTGCCGACTGGACCGATTTCGGAACGTCAACCGATGAGATCGAGGGCCATTACGGTGCCGCCAGTCCATGTCGCGCGTTGGTGAATGGGAACACGCTGACCTCGCCGGGGGTGGACTACCCCACGCAGTTGGTGTTTTTTGCCGATGCCAGCAGCGGAGGCAATGGCCAGGCGACCACCAACTTCTATAGTCTGGATGGCGGCGGCAATTGGATGCCCATCGGCACCTTCACGGTCAGTTCGGCGGGGTCCACGGTGACCCAGGCGCTGACTTCCGCACCGAACCTGTCCGGTTCCACGAACGTGAGGTTCCGCTTCGTTTCGGCCTTCAGCACCTGGTATCTGGACGACGTCAGCGTGACCGGCGGACAGCCGGAAGAACCGAGCTATGTCGCGGGCTACTCAAACGTGTCGGTATCCGGCACAAGCCAGGTCGTATCGGGCCTGGAAACGAACACAACCTACTATTTTCGCGTGGCGTCCGAACCCAACTGCGCAGGGGTGTATTCCCCAGTGGCCAGCGTCACCACACTGCAGACGCTGGCCGCGCCCGCCTTTGGCGCGAATTCCGGGCCGTTCTCCACGACCGTGGATGTGCAGGTGGTGTTCATGGTGAGCGCCTCCGGCAGTCCGGTTCCGGCACTGGCGCTGGCTGAAACCGATGCGCTCAGCCTTTCGTACAGCTTCGATCCGCAGACGGGCCAACTGGCCTATACGCCGTCCCTGGCCGAAATCGGAGAACGCTCCTTCACGTTCACCGCCAGCAACACCCAGGGCGTGGCGACGCAGACCGTGGCGGTGTCGGTGTCCGACTGGCCGGCGGAGGCTCCCGTCTTCACCAGCGGCACATCCCATGGCGCCACCACCGGCGTGGCCATGGCGTTCACCGTGGCCGCCATGGGCTATCCCGAACCAGTCCTGGCCCTGGCGGGCACCACGGCCTTGGGCGGATATGGCTTTACCCCCGGGACCGGACAACTGGCCTATACGCCGCCGGAGACGGATGCAGGGGAACGGACCTTCACCTTCACCGCCGCCAACGCGTCGGGCGTGGCCACGCAGATTGTCACGGTGTCCGTGGAAGCGGGTGTTCCATCGGTTCCGGCCTCGATCTGGGCCAGCGCGACGAATGCCACCGACTTCACCGCGGCTTGGAGCGCCTCGATGCTGGCGACGGGCTACCGGCTGGATGTCAGCACGGAGCCGGACTTCCAGTCGCCCGGCGGTGAAAGCGTCCAGTTGGTGCTGGCCACCAATGCGGCCCCCTCCCCGGCCTTGCTCACCGATGGCTGGAGCGGTACCGACCTCGGCGGGTCCACGTATCTCATCCTGACGCAGGGCACCTCGGAGGTCACCAGCCCGGCATTCTCCTCCGCGGGTCTCACCAACCTGACCGTCGATTTCCAGGCGCGCACCTATGGCGGAACGTCGTTCTCCAACATCACGGTGTCCATCTCCACCAACGACGGCGTGGACTGGTCAGCGATGGGGGTGGTGGCTCCCACCGACAATACCTTGCGGGCGATGGCAACGCTGACCACCACGTCGCATCTCGGAGGCAGCCAGACACGCATCCGCTGGGCGTCGCTGGATGCCAGCGGAACCGTTGGAGTCGGGGTCCGCTATCTCGAAGTGAAGGGCTGGAGCGCCGGCTCCACGCCCGCGTATGTACCTGGCTATTCCAACCGGGCGGTGTCCGGGACCAACGAAAGCGTGACCGGTCTGGTGGAGAATGCGACCTATTATTTCCGGGTGCGGGCGGAGAACGCGGCCGGCACCAGCGCGGATTCGCCGACGGCCAGCGTGATGACGAAGGAGACTCAGCCGCAAGATCAGGCCATCGACTTCCCGGAGATCGGCGCGCAGATCGCAACCAACGTGCTGACGCTGTTGGCAACGGCGTCCAGCGGGCTCCCGGTGACCTTCGCGGTGGCCGGCGGTCCGGGCGTTGTGGAGGGTTCCACCCTGGCCTTCACGGGGGCGGGCGACGTGGCGGTCGTGGCCAGCCAGGGCGGGAACGAGGATTGGAATCCGGCGCCGGACGTCACGAACCTCCTCACGGTGTCCAAGGCCCAGGCGGTCGTGATCCTGGGGAGCTTGTCCCCTGTTTACGACGGCACGCCCAAGAGCGCGACGGCGACCACGGAGCCGGCGGGGCTGACGGTGGAATTCACCTACGACGGCGATCCGACCGCGCCCACGGCGGCCGGCAGCTACGCGGTGACCGGCACCGTGAACGACGCCCTCTATCAAGGTTCGGCAACCGGCACGCTGCTCATTGCCGAATCGCTCACGCCGTTCCAGCTCTGGGTGCGCGACGAGCAGGGACAGAGCCTCTCCGACAGCAACTTCGTGGAGAGCGCGGATTACGACGGCGACGGGGCGACGACGGAAGAGGAATACCTGGCCGACACCGATCCGGCCAACGCCACCAGCGTACTGGAACTGGATGGGACATATGTCAACAAGGTTCAGGCGGGCGGCGAGACGGGTGAAATGCTCTTCACCTTCCCCGCCAGTTCGGCCCGGTATTATCAATTGATCTATTCCGACAACCTGTCGGAAGCCCTGACCAACAACCTTGGCTGGGGTGTGCCCGACATGGTGGTGACCAGCACCGTGCCCGGCACCTGGTACGGCACCATCCGGGTGCTGTTGGATGATCCCGCCAAATAGGGCGGGCCCAGCGATCGGTGTGGAGTGCGGTGACAAGGCGAAAGGCCCCGAAAGGCCGCGGCACCGCTTTCTACTGGACACCTCCCGCCCCATGAAGAATGGAGCCAGACTCGACAGGGGCGGGGGGGCAGGCGCACAATGCCTGCATGAGTCCGGCTCTGCTCGACATGCTGTATTCCCGGTCGTGCGAAGGTTGCGGCGCTTCCATGACCGATGAAGCGGGCTGCCTGTGCTGGGATTGCCAGACGCAGGTGCGACTGGTGCAGGTGCCGTACTGCGAACGCTGCGGGGATCCAATCCCGGGCCTGGTGACCGACGTCTTCGACTGTGCCTGGTGCCGGAAAACCGAACCGGCCTTTGACTGGGCCCGGTCGGCCGTCCGCTATGACGGCGTCGTCCGGCATCTGATCTGGAATTTGAAATACAACACGGGGCTCTGGGTGCTCGATACCCTGGCAGAGTGGCTGGTCGCCCTGTGGAAAAACGCGCCGCCCAGCCTGCAGCAGGCGGATTGGATGACCTGCGTCCCGCTGTATGCCCGCCGCCAGAGGGAACGGGGCTATAACCAGGCCGCCCTGCTGGCCCAGCGGCTGGCGAGCCTTGTCGGCATCCGCTTCCGGGGCGGCATGTTGCGTCGTTCGCGCCCCACGGTGTCCCAAACGCGTTTGACAGCCGCCCAGCGGCTCCATAATGTGAGGGGTGTTTTCTCGGTTCCGTGGCCGCGCCGGGTGCAGGGCGCTCGGATCGTTCTGGTGGACGATGTCATGACCACCGGCGCCACTGTGAATGAATGCGCCCGGGCGCTGCGGGCCGCCGGTGCGGCCGCCGTGATGGTGCTGACCGTGGCGCGGGGCTGAAAACGCCGCGCGCCGGCCATGAGTTTGGAAGTGAACAGATGACGCTGTTTGGCAAAAAAAAGCCGATTTTGAAAAAAGCCCGCAAGCGGGACATGCCCGACGGCCTGTGGATCAAATGTCCGGGCTGCAATGAGATGATTTTCCGCGAAGAGCAGGAAAAGGCGCTTCGCGTCTGTCCGCTGTGCGATCATCATTTTCCCATGAGCCGGGCCGAACGCCTGGCCATGCTGGCCGATCCCGGATCGTTTGTGGAGTGGGACAGGGACCTGTACAGCATTGATTTCCTCGGGTTTGTGGGGGAGGCGTCCTATCAGGAGAAGCTGGAGGCCAACCGCCGCAAGACCGGCGAAGTGGATGCCGTCACCTGCGGCCGGGCGCGGCTGAAAGGCCGGGCCATTGCGCTGGGGGTCATGGATTTCGAGTTTCTCGGGGCCAGCATGGGGTCGGTGGTCGGCGAGAAGATCACCCGCCTGATTGAGCGGGGCACGGCGGAAAACCTGCCGGTGATCCTGGTGTGCGCCTCCGGTGGCGCCCGCATGTACGAAGGCATGATGAGCCTCATGCAGATGGCCAAGACCAGCGGCGCGCTGGCCCGCCATGCCGATGCCGGTCTGCCCTATATCCCGGTGCTGACCCATCCCACCACGGCCGGCGTCATGGCCAGCTTCGCCACGCTGGGCGATGTCATTCTGGCGGAGCCCGGCGCGCTGATCGGCTTCGCCGGCGCCCGCGTCATCAAGGAAACCATCCAGCAGGATCTGCCACCCGGCTTCCAGCGGCCGGATTTTCTGCTTGAACACGGGTTGCTGGATCAGATCGTGTCCCGGGGCGGGCTCAAGGAGCATCTGGCCGGTCTGCTGGATTTGTTCTGCGGTCCTTTGGTTCCCTCCGAGCCGCCCGCCGTGCCGCTTTGAGTGCGGAGACGGCGATGCGGCAACTCACGGAGCGGATTCTTTCATGAGCCGGCATGCCCCCATCCTGGATGCCAAGCTGACCTATCTCTACAGCCGTACAGGCGGGAAAGCGGTCAAACTCGGCCTGGACACCACCCTGGCCCTGCTGCGGGCCATGGACGTGGATCCGCTGGCCCTGCCGTGCGTTCATGTGGCCGGCACCAACGGAAAGGGATCCGTCTCCGCCATGATGGAATCGGCCCTGCGGGAAGCCGGGCTCCGCACCGCCCTCTACACCAGTCCCCATATCCTTCGCTTTTGCGAGCGGATCCGCGTGGGCGGCGAACCCATTCCGGATACGGACCTGCTGCGACTGCTGGACGAAGCCGAACGCGCGGATGAACGGCAGGCCGCCTTGCCCGGCGGGCGTCCGGGCACGTTTTTCGAGCTGACCACGGCCGTGGCGTTCAAGTGGTTTCTCGAGCAGAACGTTCAGGTCGCCGTGCTGGAAACCGGCATGGGGGGGCGTCTCGACAGCACCAACGTGGTGGATCCGTTTCTGGCGGTGCTGACCCATATCGGCATGGAGCATGCGTCTTTTCTGGGCGATACGCTGGAGAAAATCGCCGGAGAAAAAGCCGGCATCATCAAGCCGGGAAGGCCGGTCGTGACCGGACGGCAGTCGCCCGTGGCGCTGCGGGTCATCGAAGCCCAGGCTCGTGAAGCCCAGGCTCCCCTGATTCACGCGGAAGACCATGTGGCGGTCCGGCGGACGGCGCAGGACCTGGCCAGTCAGACGCTGTCCGTCGAGACCCCGGATGGCGCCTGGCCGCCGTTGCGTCTGCCTCTGCTGGGGGATTTCCAGGTCCAGAATGGCGCCATCGCCATCGCGGCGCTGGAATGGATGCGAACGTCACTGGGGCTGCCGGTCACTCCGGAAGCGATTCGGACGGGGCTGGAGAAAACCCGGTGGCCCGGCCGCTGCCAGGTGGTACTGCGCGACCCGCTGTTTGTGGTGGATGTCGCCCACAACCCCGATGCCGCCCGCGCCCTGGCGGCCTTTCTGAAGAAATTCCGCGGCAACCGGCCCGTGGCGCTGATCTGCGGCATGCTGGATGACAAGGATGCCGCGGGATTTTTCCGCCTGCTGAAGCCTCTGGTGGATGCCGGCCTGCTGGTGCCGCTGGACAGCGAACGCAGCATGCCCATGGACAAGCTGCTGGCGGCGGCCCGGTCGGCGCGGCTTCCGGCCGTGGAAAGTTCCATTTCCGAAGCCGTGAAAAACGCCCGGAAATGGGCGGCGGATCGCGGCGGCATGGTTGTGGCCGCCGGCTCGTTCTATCTGGTCTCCGCCGTGCTGTACGAACTAGGCGTGGAAATCTAGGCGGTTCGCAGCAGTTGCGCCAGCACCCGGCCCAGGGGATGGTCCGGCGGGACCAGATGCATCCGGCCGTTTTTCTGTTGAATCCAACCGGCCTCCCGCAGGATCCGGAGATGGCTGTACACCGCGAAGGAAGACAGGTGCAGTTCCACACTCAGTTCCGTTGCGGTCTTGGGTCCGCTCAACAGGGCATGGGCCATGGCGACGCGGCGGGACCAGGCCAGACCGGCCGCAACCTGCGCGATGTCCGCATCCTGTTTCGGCGGCAGGGAGGTCAGGGAGGCTCTCAACGCCTTCAACAAGGGCCCCGCCGAGGCGACTTGCGGGTCTGCTTCCAGGCGATAAAACACCCGCCCTTGCGTCCGTTCGGAAGTTGTGTGCGTCAAGTTCTGCAAATAGGTTTGGTGATTCCTGTGTCGGGTTCC
>CAZHSS010000003.1:26581-27228 GCA_964535205.1 uncultured Verrucomicrobiota bacterium | reverse complement strand
CCTCCCTCGTCACCCTCGGCGACTGACGGAGTTTTCCATACCGTGGAAAATAGCCGAGTGCCGAGTTCAAGTTGCCAGGCGCAGGACGAACGCGAGGTCTATAGCGCCGCGCTTCTGCGCGGCGAGCAAGCGAGGCTCTGTGAGCGCAGCGGCAACCGTTTTCCATACCGTGGAAAATCCGGAGAATTTTTTTCCATAGCGTGGAAAATTCGGCCCCGTTTTTTCCACGCCGTGGAAAAACATTTTCCACACCGTGGAAAACTCCCGGTTTCTCGGTCCTCACTTGATGATTGGATATTGATTGTTGGATATTGGATATTGAGATCCCCGGGGGCCCCATGCCCTTCCTGACCGACACCCCCGACGGCGCGGTCCTTTCCCTGCGCATCGTCCCGCGCGCGCATAAAAACGCCATTCAGGGCGAGCACGGCGACGCGCTGAAAATCCGCCTTTGCGCCCCGCCCGTGGACGGCGCCGCCAACGCCGCCCTCATCGAATTCCTCTCCGACACCCTCTCCCTCCCCCGCGCCCGCATCCAGCTCCTCGGCGGAAAAACCTCCCGCACCAAGCGCGTCCTTCTCGCCGGGCTTCCCTCTTCGGCTGTCCTCTCCCGCCTGAACCCTCTCCCCCCTCCCCCCGAACCCTGA
>CAZHSS010000003.1:7924-26571 GCA_964535205.1 uncultured Verrucomicrobiota bacterium | reverse complement strand
CGCCCGCATCCAGCTCCTCTCCGGCGCCACCGCCCGCAACAAGAGGGTCCTGCTGGCCGGTCTCTCCGCTTCCGCCATCCGAACAAAAATCCAAGCAGGAACACAGGAAAGGGGCAAGAATACATGAAAAATCCTTTCTTGGCTGTTCTCCTGTCTTCCTGTGTTTCCTGTTTTCCTGCTGACCATGTCTCCGGCTGTTCTTCTGATTTCCTTCTAGCATGATTTCGGCTGTTTTCATGAGTTCATGAGTTCTGATGAATGAAGCATCTTTCCGAATATTCCGATCCCGCCGCCATCCGCGCGCTTGTCGCGGAGATTGCGCGCATATCCAAACGCCCGGCGCGAATCATGGAAGTCTGCGGCGGGCAGACCCACGCCATCCTTCGTCATGCGCTTGACACGCTGCTGCCGCCGCACGTCCAGTTGCTCCACGGCCCCGGCTGCCCCGTCTGCGTCACGCCCGCCGCCTACCTCGACCACGCCATTGACATCGCGTCCCGTCCGGACACCGTTGTGACCACCTTCGGCGACCTCCTGCGCGTGCCGTCCGCCACCCGCGGCGATCTGTTCGCCGCCAAGGCCAAAGGGGCCGATATCCGCATGGTCACCTCTCCCCTCCAGGCCCTCGACATCGCCCGCGACAACCCCGGCAAGCAGATCGTCCACCTCGCCATCGGGTTCGAAACCACCGCGCCCGCCAACGCGCTGCTGGCCTATCTCGCCAAGGAACGCGGACTGGGCAACGTGTTGCTGCTCGTCTCCCAGTTTCTCGTCCCGCCCATTCTCCGCGCCATCTGCGCCGACCCGTCCACCGCCCCCGACGCCTTCCTCGCCGCCGGACACGTCTGCGCCATCACCGGATCCGATCCCTACGACGCGCTCGCGAAGGAACTCCGCCGCCCCATTGCCATCACCGGTTTCGAGCCAGCCGACATCCTGCTCGGCGTCCTGGATGTGCTGAAACTGCTGGAAGCCGGCCGCGCCGAAATGATCAACGCCTACCCCCGCATCGTCCATCCGCAGGGCAACCCCGAAGCCCTCCGGATCCTGGACACCGTCTTCGAAGCGGCCGACCGCGAATGGCGCGGACTGGGCACGGTGCCGATGAGCGGCCTGGATCTCCGGCCGGAATATGGGGCTTTCGATGCCGCCCGGCGCTTCCCGCAACAATATAGTTATTGCAATAAGTATACATATTGCAATAACTATAGTCCGTCGGACTGTCCTGCCGCCGAGGTGCTGCTCGGAAAGCTCCAGCCGAACGAGTGCCCGCATTTCGGCACGCGCTGCACCCCGGACTCCCCGCTCGGGGCGCCGATGGTTTCCCCCGAAGGCGCCTGCTCGGCGGCCAGCGCCGCGTTCTTTCTGCACCGGCGGCAACCGCCCGGGGCCCAACCGTAACCGATCGCTTTTCGCGCATGGCATCACGGCCTGACCCCGCCAAGAGGACGGATCTGCGGCGGGGTGTCGCCGGAATCGACCCTCGTCGCGCGGGGCTCCCGTCCCGCGCGGATCCTGCCAGCCGCCCTCGACAGGAACCGCGGGCCATGAAGGCAAGCCATTGCGTCCTGATGACGCGAGGGATGCACCCAATCGCAGATGCGCCTCTGCCAAGGCATTTTCAAATTTTCATAACCGCGCCCAGCGGGCGCAGCTACAGCAAGGCGGATCGGTTGTAGCTGCGCCCGTTGGGCGGGGGGCTGTTGATTCAATTCCCGGCTCCATCGGGAACGACTACACGAAATTGCAATACGCTCCAAGGCCGCCCGACAGCCTGGATTTGCGCCTGAGCGGGTACCCTGCTAGGGTTCGTCCATGGATGCCGACCGCCTCATCCTGGACTTCGCGCTGGTGATGGTGCTGCTGCTGGCGGCACCCCTCCTGTCGGTGAAACTGCGCCTGCCGGACATCGCGGGCTTGATTCTCGCCGGCGTGATCGTCGGGGAACACGGACTGGGGATCTTTTACATTGATCAGACCTTCCAACTGCTGGGCAAGGTGGGACTCCTGTACCTGATGTTCCTGGCGGGACTGGAAATCAATCTCGATGAGTTCATCCGCTACCGCAAGCCCGGCCTGGTGTTCGGCGCGCTGACCTTCCTGATCCCGCAGGTGCTGGGTACGCTGGGCGCGGTCTGGCTGCTGGGATTCTCCTGGCCCAAGGCCATTCTGCTGGCGAGCATGTTCGCGTCGCATACCCTGATCCCGTTCCCGACCGTGCAGCGGCTGGGGCTGGGCCGGAACCGCGCCGTCACCACGACCATCGGCGGCACCATCCTCACCGATACGGCGGCACTGCTGGTGCTGGCCGTTATCGTGAAAAGCGGCGGCGAGGCCGGCGCGGCCTTCTGGATCCGGCTGGGGCTGTCGCTGACGGCACTGGTGGCCGGTTCGATTTTCCTGCTGCCGCGCCTGGGCTACTGGTTTTTCCGCCGGACGGCGCCGGACGGCGCCGCCGAATTCATCTTTGTCCTGGCCGCCACGTTTCTGGTCGCCTGGCTGTCGGAATTGGCGGGCGTGGAACCGATCATCGGCGCCTTTCTCGCCGGACTGGCGCTCAGCCCCGTCGTGCCCGGCCGCGGCGTGCTGACAAGCCGTCTGCATTTCGTCGGCTACGCGCTCTTCATTCCCTTTTTCCTGCTCTCCGTCGGCATGCGCGTGAACCTGCGCGCGCTGCTCACCGGCCTGGACGGCTGGCGAATCGCGCTGTACATGGTGGCCAGCGTGACCACCCTCAAATGGGCGGCCGCCCGCCTGACCGGCCGATGCCTGGGATACTCCCGCGACGAAACCGGACTGGTGTTCGGGCTGAGCGTCAACCAGGCCGCGGCCACGCTGGCCGCGGTGCTGGTCGGCACGCAGGCCGGGATTTTCGACGCGGCGGTTCTCAACGGGACCATCCTGATGATTCTGGTCACCTGCCTGATCGGGCCCTGGCGGACGGACATCCATTCCCGCAACCTGGCCGCGAGCGAAGAACTGCACCTGGCCGAACCGCGCCGGGAATCCGGGCGGGTTCTGGTGCCGCTGGCTTCCCCCCACCGGGCGGATGCCATCATGGATCTGGCCATGATGCTGCGTCCGGACCGCAGCACCGAGCCCCTGTATCCCCTTCATGTGGCCTCGGCGGGTCCCGACGATCCCCAGCGGGTGGCCGCGGCCGAACAGCTGCTGGGCGGGGCCGTGACGCGGGCGGAGGCCGCCGGAGTCCATGCCCTCCCGCTGGCCCGGCTCGATTCCAGCGTGGCCGGCGGCATCCTGAATGCCGCGACGGAATTCCGGGTCAGTGCGATTGTCCTGGGCTGGCATGCCCGCCAGCGGGCCGCCTCCCTGCTGCAAAGCATCCCCGACCGCGTGGTGACTCAAAGCGTCCAATCGGTCGTGGTTTTCCGTCCGGGCCCGCCCCTGGCCACCACCCGCCGCCTCTGGGTGCTGGCGCCGCCGCTGATCGAGCATCATTCCGGCCTGCCCAACGCCCTGCAACTGGCGCGGCGCCTGGCGACGCGTTCAGGCGCGCGGCTGCGGCTGCTGGCCACCGACAAAACCCGGCAGGCCATGGAATCCATGCCCGAACCCTGGCCGGCGCCCACAGACGGCGAGGAGCCCGAGCTGTCCGCCTGGAGCGACGTCCTCCACCGGTTTTCGCAGTCCTTCGCCGACGGCGAGGCGGTGCTGCTGCTGAGCGTGCGGCAGGGCCACCTGGCCTGGCAGCCCAGCCTGGAGCGGTTGCCCGTCGAATGGGCCCGCCAGTGGCCGAATGCCAATCTCCTGGTGCTGTACCCTCCGCTGCCGGCCATGGGGGAACGCGACGAATCCATGGAGGACAGCCAAACGGCGGCCGATCCGCGACACGGGCTGCCGCCGCTGGTGACCTTGCGCGTGGCCACCGGGAATCTGGAAGCCGTGCTAGGCATGCTGCTGCGTGGGGTGCTGGCCGACCGTCCGGCGGATGTGGCGGCCCTGGCGGAGAAACTGCTCCTCACCATCCCGGTTCCTCTGTCCGGCCGCTCGGCCCTGCTGCATCTGCACACGCCGCTGATCGAGGCGCCGCGGATCGCCGTCGGCATCCGCCCGGAAGGATTCACCCTGGACGGCTTATCCAAGGCCCCGGAGGAACTGGTCCTGCTGCTGAGTCCGCGCGCGGCCTCTCCCGAGCAGCATCTGCGCCTCCTGGCGGCCCTCGCGCGCGCGGCGCGCCAGGATGGCCTGATCTCCGCCGGGTGAACCGGGTCCAGGCTTCCCGGCCCGCTCTTCGCCAGGGCGTCTTGGAATTGTTTTGACGCCGATATGCCCGGGTGAGAGCATGCGCAAAAGAGCAAAGGCCATTGGAACCATGCCGTTCCAGCGGCATCAAGGAGGCACCCATGAAGGTTCTGGACCTGTTTCATACTCCCTTGATGCTGTTGCTGGCGGGAATATGGGGTGCCTGGATACCCGTCGCCTCGGCTGCTCCGCCGCCGTTCAAGACGGCCCATCTGGAAGCCCCCGACGCCCACCCCGACTACTGGCTGGTGGGATTCCGCCGGGGAACCGGCGAAGCGGCCCGCCGATCGGCCCACGCCGCCGCCGGCGCGGAACGCGTTCGCTCGTTCCGCCGCATCCCGGTGGATGTGGTGCGAATGGCCCCGGGCACCAGGCGCAAGGATATCCAGAAAGCCTATCAGTCGCGCAAGGACGTGGCCTACATTGAGCCCAACTACCGGGTCACAAAGAAGATCGTCCCCAACGACCCCCTGTTCGGCGACCTGTGGGGCCTGCGCAACACCGGGCAGACCGGCGGGACCCCCGGCGCCGACATCAACGTGTCGGATGTATGGGAAACCCACGGCACCGGCAGCCGCGACATTCTCGTAGCGATCATCGACACCGGCATCGACTATACCCATGAAGATCTGGTGGCCAATCTCTGGACCAACCCGGATGAAACCGCCAACGGGCTGGATGACGACGGCAACGGGATCGAGGATGACATCCATGGTGCACGCTGGATCGACGGCAACGGCCAGCCCACCAGCGGCGATCCGATGGACGGAGACGGCCACGGCACGCATGTCGCCGGCACGATCGGGGGGGTCGGCGACAACGGCACCGGCGTGGCCGGCGTCAACTGGCAGGTCCGGCTCATGGCGTTGAAATTTCTGGACGACGAAGGCTCCGGCTGGTCGGCCGACGCCGTCGCGGCGCTGGAGTATGCCATCGACAAGGGTGCGCATCTCTCCAACAACTCGTGGGGCGGCGGCGGCTATTCCCAGGCCATGCGCGACATGATCGCCGCCGCCGGGGACGCCAACCAGCTGTTCATCGCCGCCGCCGGCAACAGCGCCACCGACAACGATTCAATCCCCCATTATCCGTCCAGCTACGACAACGACAATATCATCGCCGCGGCCAGCAGCGATCAGGACGATCTGGCTTCCTCTTTCAGCTGTTACGGACGGGAAAGCGTGGATCTCGCCGCGCCCGGCTCCGGCATTCTCAGTTCGGTGCCGGGCGACGACTACGATGAATACAGCGGCACCTCCATGGCGACGCCGCACGTCACGGGCGCGGCCGCCCTGCTGTGGTCCTTCCATCCCGGCGCGCCCTGGACGGAAGTCAAGGATTGGCTCCTGCAGGGCGCCCGCCGGCTGCCCGCCTGGAACGGGTTGACCGTCTCCGGCGGACGTCTCAATGTCGCCGAAGGTGCGCGCCTGGCTTCTCTTCCGGAAGAAGTGGCGCCAGTCGGCGCGCTGAGCGCCGCCAGCCACGAAGGGGACACCTCCAACTTCCTGACCTGGGCCAATCCCCCGTCGGTCGGCGGCTGGATCTATACCGACACGACCATCCGCCGCGATACCGAAAACTTCCCGTCGCGCTGGGACGAGGGGGAACTGGTCTACGCCGGCGGCGCCGAGGATGTTGAGGATTCCGCCGTCGATGTCGGCCAGCGCTATTTCTACACCGCCTGGGCCCGTTTTGATGACGGCGCAACCAGCTTGTACTCCGCCCCGGCGTTCGCCCAGGCCCGCGCCGGCGGAGAGCCCGATGACTATTTTACGGAACTCTTTTCCGCCAATGACAACGACCTGGCCCATTCCACCGTGCTCTTGGTTCCAGAAGCCTCCCTGAACGGCTATCATGCCTTCACGGATCCCGCGGAGGGCTTCTTCACCGATCCGGCCGGGGGCACACCGCTGCCGCCGGGCGATGACAGCCCCGTGTTTGTCGAGCTGGCCGACGGTCAAACGGTGTGGCTCTATGGCGTCGCGTACGACCACCTGCATGTCGGCCCCAATGGATTCATCACGTTCGGGGAGAGCGATAGCACCTGGACCGAGAGCCTGGCGGCCCATTTCCGCCTGCCGCGCGTATCCGCCTTGTTTGATGACCTTAACCCCTCCTTTGGCGGCGAGGTCTTATGGGAACAGCTGGCCGACCGGGTCGCCGTGACGTGGCTGGAGGTTCCTGAATTTGGAAACAACAACCGCAACAGCTTCCAGATCGAGATGTTTTTTGATGGCCGGATCCGCCTGACCTGGCTGCAGATCGACGCGCGGGACGGTCTTGCCGGCCTCTCCGCCGGAGACGGCATTCCATTCCAGTTCGTCGAAAGCGACCTCAGCGACTATCCATCGAGCGACCCCCTGCGCGTCACGCCCCGTTCGGGATTTCATCCGGCGGGCATCGAGGGCGGGCCGTTTTCTCCCGATTCCACCACGTACGAACTGCTGAATGACGATGCCGCGCCTCTCGACTGGAGCCTGGTTTCCGCCCCCGGCTGGTTGCAGGTGTTTCCGGCCGCCGGCACCCTGGCCCCGGCGGCCAGCATGGACGTCGACGTGTCCCTCGATCCCGGCGCGCTGGCCCTGGCCTATGGCTACTACACCGGCAACATCGTTTTCAGCAACCACGTGTCGGGTCGGATTCATACGCGGCAGGCCTCGCTGTCCGTCTCCCGCGAGGGGTTTTCCGCCCTCTTCTTTGCCGACGGCTTTGTCGGGCCTGACTTCGTCACCCCCGCGTTGCGCGCCCAAGGCTATGCCGTCGAGCTGCCCGATACCTGGGAGGTTTTCAACCAGGCCCTGATGGACGAAGAGTTCCTGCTGGTCGTTTCCCTCGCGCAGGCCAGTGATTCCGGCCTGGATCTGGGTGCCCTCGAAGACCACCTGCTGGCCAACGGCAGGGTGATTGCCGCCGACTGGCAGCAGGACGAGATGTTGGCCGAATTGCTGGAAGCCGAGTTCACCGGCGTCGACGACATGACGCCCGTCACCATGACCGACGACGACCTGGCCGCCGGCATCCAGAATCCCCAGCCGATCGCCGATCCGGGCTGGGGCGCATGGTGGTCCTTCGGCCTGCGGCCGCTGGACGCCGCGCAGTCCATCGCCCGTTTCCGCAACGGCGACTCGGCCCTGGTCTGGGGGCATGGCGGCCGAAGCGCCCTGCTCGGCATGCTGGCCGACACCCTCGCGCCCGAAGACGGCCAGCGGTTCTTCGAAAACCTCCTCCAGTTGCTGGAAGTGGGCCATGATGACCTCCTCGTCCTGCCCGCCGACGGCTTCAGCTCCGCCGGCTACCAGCTCGGCCCTTTCGCCCCCGAGAGCAAGTCCTACACCCTGTCCAACACCGGAGCGGATGCCCTCGACTGGACCGCGGCCGCGACTTCCATCTGGGCTGAAGTCTCGCTCACCGCCGGCAACCTTGCCCCCGGCGCCGAAGTCATGATCACCGTGCAGATCAACGCCAGCGCCGTCTCCCTCGATCCCGGCACCTATCGCGATATCCTGATCATCGAAAACACGACCTCGGGCAAACGGTTCTACCGCGACCTGCAGCTCACTGTCATTCCCTTGCCCGGCGAGATCCAGGTGACCGATTCCCTCGTCCCGGAAGACGATCTTCAAATGCCCTTTGGCGAATGGATCGTGGGGCAATCCACAACGGAACAAATCACCATTCACAATGTTGACGCGCTATACGATTTGGTGATTTCCGGCACCTATATCCTGTCCTCGCTCGGCGATGCCGGACCGGAGGCCTTCCCCGTCCCGCCCGCCAAGCCCGCCACGGCACGCCGGTCACCCGTCAAAACGCAATCCGATCCCGATGTCCATGACTGGGTCCCGGACACCCTGTTGATCGGGTTCAAGTCCGATGCCGACACCGCCACGCGCGATGCGGTCCATGCGGCGCTCGGAGCCCGCCGCGTTCATCGCTATAGCCGCATTCCGGTCGATGTGGCCGCCCTTCCCAAGAACAGCGACCTCAAGGCCTTCATCGCGGCCTACCAGTCGCAATCCGGCGTGGCCTATGCCGAGCCTAATTACATCATCCGCCTCTCCGCCATCCCCGATGACCCGCGCTTCGGCGATTTGTGGGGCCTGCACAACACCGGCCAGACCGGGGGCACCCCCGGCGCTGACATCCGCGCCACCGCCGCCTGGGACATCACCACCGGCAGCCGGGCTGTCATCGTGGGCATCATTGACACCGGCATCGACTACACCCATCCCGATTTGATTGACAACCTGTGGGTCAATCCCGATGAAACCGAAAACGGGCTGGACGACGACGGCAACGGCATCATGGATGACCTCTATGGCGCGCGCTGGATCGACGGCACCGGGATGCCGACCAGCGGCGACCCCATGGATGGAAACAACCACGGCACCCACGTCGCCGGCACCATCGGCGGCGTCGGCCACAATGCCATCGGCGTCGCCGGCATCAACTGGCAGGTGCGGCTCATGGGGCTCAAGTTCCTGGACGACTCCGGGTCCGGCGCCACCGCCGACGCCATTTCCGCCATCGAATACGCCATCGACAAAGGCGCGCATCTTTCCAACAATTCCTGGGGCGGCGGGGGCTATTCCCAGGCCCTTCGCGACATGATCGAAGCCGCCGGCGAAGCCAACCAGCTCTTTATCGCCGCCGCCGGCAACGACGGCACCGACAATGACACCCTTCCCCATTATCCCTCCACCTACGACAATGAAAACATCATCGCCGTCGCCAGCAGCGACCACAACGATGCCCGCTCCTCGTTCTCCTGCTTTGGCCTTACCACGGTGGATCTCGCCGCGCCGGGCTCGTCCATCCTCAGCACCGTCCCCGGCGGGGACTATGACACATTCAGCGGAACCTCGATGGCCAGCCCGCATGTGGCGGGCGTCGCCGCGTTGTTGTACTCCATGGCGCCTACCGCCCCCTACAATCTGATCAAGCAAGCCCTGCTCGACAGCGTGGATGTCCTGCCCGCCTGGGACAACCTGACCGTTACCGGCGGACGTCTGAATGCCTTTGCGGCCCTTCAGCGGGTGAACCTCGACTTCAGCCTCGAAGACCTGTCCCCCCTGCCGATCGTGATTCCGCCCGGCGGCTCGACGACTTTTGACGTGGTCTATCGCCCGTCCGAAGCCGGCGACCACCAGTCTTGGGTGCGCATCATCAGCAACGACACCAACGTGCCCACCGTGCACGTGGCCCTCACCGGATCCGCCGTCAATGACGCGCTGGAACTCTCCCCCGATGAGCCGTTCCATGCCGAAGGCGCGCCCGGCGGGCCCTTCGTGCCCGCCTCCAAGGCCTATGATCTGACCAATACCGGCGAAGTCCCCGTGACCTGGTCGGCCCTGTCTTCCGCCGCCTGGTTGGATCTCGTACCCGCCGGTGGAACCATACAGCCGGGAGCCAGCATGGCGATTGCGGCCGAACTCGCGCCGGAGGCCGACGCGCTTCCCGGCGGGACCTATTCCGCCACGCTCACCTTCAGCAATCACTTGTCCGGTGTGATCATAACCCGCACCGCACGTTTGGTGATCGAAATCCCCCTGTGCGACGCCGTCGATGCCTGTGAACTGACGTGGACCACTGGGGGCAATGCCCCCTGGTTCACCCAAACCGCCACCACTCACGACGGGATCGATGCCGCCCAAAGCGGCCCGATCGGAGACAGCCAGGAAAGCTGGATGCAAACCACCGTCGAAGGCCCCGGCAATCTTTCCTTCTGGTGGAAGGTGTCGTCGGAAGGCGGTTTCGACTTCCTGGAGTTCCATCTCAACGACGTTCTTCAGAGTCGGACTTCGGGTAATGTGGACTGGCACGAGATGAACTATCGAATCCCCGCCGGCACCCACACGCTGCGCTGGGTATATGCCAAGGACAGCAGCGTCTCCGCTGACGCGGACTGCGGCTGGGTCGATCAGGTATCCTTCACGGCGTCCATCCCGACCGACGCGTACGACCACGCCGGAAATTATACGCCTGGCACCTTTAGCAACCGATCCAACGGCGGAACGGGCTATCTCCCGTGGACCCTCATCACCGATGCCGGCGCCACCGCGCTCCTGGACAGTTCCACCAACGGCAGCGGCGACATTGATTCGGCCAATGGCTACAGCTTCCGGTTTATGGGCGGACCGGGAGAAACCTACGTGGACGCCTTCCGGCCGTTTGCCCATCCGCTGGAGCCGGGCGATGTGTTCCACGCCACCCTCGCCTTCAACTGGAACGGCGGAGCCCGCGGCATCTGCCTGTTGGCCGCAGACGGAACCGAACTATTCAACATCAATTTCCGGAGCGGGGATATCCTGAGTTTCAAATGGGGAAATGATTCCGGAGTCGATTTCCCGCCCATTTATTCCCCCGCCGCCGTCCTGCAGGTGGCGGTCTCGCAACTCGCCGACTCCCAGCTCCATGTCGCCTTCACGCACAGCCTGGGGCTCGAGACCAACTTCACCTCGTCCGGCCTGACGGCCCCCGCTGCTGAGGTGAAGTTCTATAACGGGGGTCATACCGGGGACAACGTGAACTATGCGCTCTACGTCAACAATCTGATCATCCAGCGCAACCCGGAGGGCGATCAGGACGGCGACGGCCTGCCCGATTGGTGGGAGGAACGGTTTTATGGCAATCCCACCGCCGCCAACGCCGACGCCATGGCGGCCAACCACGTTCATACCGTCATGCAAACCTTCATCGCCGATCTGGATCCCACCAACCCCGCCGCCCGCTTCGCGCCTGCAGTGATCCAGGCGGCGGCCGGCGGCGGCCTGCAGGTGTGCATCCGCCCGACGTCCACGGCCCGCCTCTACCGCGTGGAATGGTCGGCCGACCTCCTGGAGCAGCCCCAAAACTGGACGCTTTTCCCGCCCGAGAAAACGGGTACGGAAGACGGGTTGCTCTTTGACGTTGAAACCGACGAGCCGCATCGGACCTATCGAACCGGCGTCCGCCTGCCCTGACCCGCATGCCTCCGCGGCGCGGTACAATCCAGGCGTCCGATGGGGGCGCAGCATCGGTTCCCGCCGCCGATGGACGATGAACCTGCGGCGGCGGTGTGCCGGAAGGCGATCCCCGCAGGCGGCGCAGGCGGCCGTCGGGCGCATCTGCGATTCGGTGCAGGTTCCTTCGGCGGCCAATAAAAACACATGGCCGCCAGGTAGGGACGGCGCGCCGCGCCGTCCGGGCTGATGGCAGGGATACGGACGCCGACGGCGCAGCCTGCCCGCCTGTGGAGGGGCGTCCCTACCCAAACGCAACCCAGGCCATGCACCCAATCGCAGATGCGCCCGCGGCCGTCCCGAATTGTCCTGGGCGGCTTGCCACAGGGCATCCGCTGGGGTAGAGTCCCTCCCCCTATGCAAAACGTGAAATTCTCGGAGTTGACGGCGGCGGACCGCCGGCTGGTGGAGCAGGCCATTGCGGTGCGCGAAAAAGCCTATGCCCCGTTTTCGAAGTACAAGTGCGGCGCGGCGGTGCGCGACATCCGCAACCGGATCCACGTGGGCTGCAACGTGGAAACCCTGGACATGACCCTGACGACCCACGCGGAGATGGATGCCATCAACGGCATGATCAAGTCCGGCGTGTTCCAGCTGAAGGCGCTGGCGGTGGCCGTGCTGTCCGTCAACGGCTACGCCTTTCCCTGCGGCCTGTGCCGGCAGAAGATCCGCGAATTCGCGATCGGGGACGAAGCCCGAATCCTCGCGGTGGGCGTCAATGCCCGGGGGCGCATCACGAAGCTGGCGCTGACCACGATCGGCGAGTTGTATCCGCATTCGTTCACGTCCGACTGCCTGCCCTGACCCCCGTGCCCGCCGCCCGCGCTTTTGTGTTCGACCTCGACGGGGTCGTGGTGGATTCCAACGGCCTGCACGTGGATTCGTGGCGGGAAGTGGCGCGCCGTCACGGCTTCCCGCTGGCCGACCCCGACCACATCGGCAAATGCGGGCTGCGCACCCTGGCGGTCATCCGCGACCTGCTGCGCTGGCCGGTGTCCGACGCCGAGGCCCGGCGCATCGGTCTCGAAAAAGAGGAAATCTACCGCGAGTGGATCCGGGACGGCGGCATCCGCGCGATTCCCGGAACCGTCGAATTCATCCGGCGGTCCCGGGAACTGGGCCTGCTCTGCGCGATTGGATCGTCGGCACCGCGGGCCAACGTGGACCTGTGCCTGCAGGCGCTGGGGCTGGAACGGGAATTCCACGCCACGGTATCGGGCGAAGACGTCACGCGCGGCAAGCCCGCGCCGGACATTTTCCTCGCCGCGGCCGCGGCTCTGGGGATGCCGCCGGCGGATTGCGTGGTGTTTGAAGACGCCCCGGCGGGGGTCGCCGCGGCGCACGCGGCCGGCATGCGGGTCGTGGGGCTGACCACCAGCCATCCGCCCGGAGAACTGGCCGGGGCCGACCGGCTGGCAACGGATTTCACCGAACTGGATCCGCGCCGCCTCCGGGACGGGGAGGCTTAGAGCCATTTCATACATGATGCCGCCATGATCAATCCATCATCCCGGCTCACCCGGAGGGTTCGCCCTACCCAAAATCGGCCCCAACTGGCTCATGGTAGGGCGAGGCGGTCCCTGCCGAGCCGGGCTGTTGGGGCGCTACATGTTTATTGGAACCGCTCTAATCCCGCGTCCGCCCGGAGGACGCTCCCCGGGACCCGGCGTCTTCGGCCAGCTGCGCTTTCAGGGCATCGAGGCGTTCCCGCTGGACGGCATCCAGCCGGTCCCGGAGCCGGTCGGCCACCGCGACGAGGGTCCGGGTCTGGGCGGCATCGCCCTGCTCCCAATAGCGCAGGGCCAGATCCAGCAGCGGTTCCATGTTCCGCCCCCGCCGCCGCAGGGCCTCGGCCACGTCGCGCCGGGCTTCGGGCAAGCGGTCCATGGCCATGAAGATCTGCGCGCGGGTATTGAGAATGCTGGGCGTTCCGGGCTGGCGGCGGATGGCTTCGCTGACCAGCATCAAGGCTTCCGGCAGCTTCTCACCCTGCTCCATCAGAACATGGGCCAGGTTGTTCAGCAGGGTGGGATGGCGCTGCTGGCGGAGCCCTTCGCGGAATGCTTTTTCCGCTTCGGACAGATTGCCCTGCTGATAGTGTTTCAAGCCGGTTTCCTCGAAGAGCAGGTATCGGCCGGAGGCCGAAGCGCGCAAGGCGCGCTGGGCGGCCAGGATCAGGCGGGGGTTCTGCTGCTCCTGGGCCACGGTCAGCAGCATTTCCCAGGCATGGGAGTTTCGGACATCCAGTCCGACTGCTGTTTCCAGATGGCTCATGGCCAGGTTCCATTGGCTGCGGGCCATGTAGACCGAGCCGAGCACCTTGTGCATGTCGGCGCTTTCACCCGGATGTTTCCGCAGGGCCCGGATGGCCTGTTCGTTGCGCAGATCCCCGGCATCCGTCATCAGCACCAGGGCCAGCCAGACCCGGACATCGCCGGGGGTGAAATGCGACAGGTCTTCGATCCGATCCACCGCTTCCCCGACATCGCCGCGCATGAAGCTTTCCATTGCGCGATCGAACAGCAGGGATTCCTCATGATGCCCCATGGCCACGGCTTGCTGCAGGCAGGCGTCGGCGACCTCGAAATCGCGCTGACGAAGGGCCAGGCGGGCCAGCGACACCAGGGCCTCGGTATTCCGCGGATCCCGTACCAGCAGGCTGCGGTAATAGCCCTCTTCCTGCCAGGACTTGCCCCACTGGAGATAGGCTTTGTCAAACAGGCGCTCCTGTTCGGACGCGTCCTCTTCTTCGGGCTTGGGGGGCGCGTAGCGGGCGCCGGGCTGGCCGGGGGGGGTGCCGGCCAGGGCCCAGACCCAGCCGCGGTCCAGCCACTGCCGGGGCCTCCAGACATGGCCGAACAGCGCGGCCAGCGCCCACTGTTCGCCCTTCAGCTCCAGCAGACGCTTCTCGATTTCCGCCTCGATCCCATCGGCATCCTCACGGCCGGCGTTCAACCGGATGCCCAGGCGGTTCAGCAGGACGCTGAGATTGTCCGGATAGAGGCGGCCGGCGGCATCAAAGGCCTCGGCGGCCGCGTCCGGTTGGCCGTGCTCCGCCAGCACCACGCCGAAATTGTTGGCCACGCGGGAGGCCATCAGGCACAAATGCCGCTGGTAGAAATGAGCCGGATTTTCCTCCGGCGGCAGGTTGGAGGCCAGTTGCTCCATCTGCGCCCAGAACGGCCGCTGGGCTTCCAGACAAGCGAGCAGCTCCGTCTCCGTCGGGGCGTCCATTTGCAGATGGTAGAGAAAGCCGTCCGGCCGCATGTGCCCGTACTCCCGGAACAGGTCGGGCACATCCACGGTCACCGTCTGGTTCAGACCCGCTTCGGACATCAGCAGGTTGTCGAAGAACGATTCGAAATCCCCGGCCTGGAGCGGCCGCACCAGGGATTCGCTGGAAAACCGGCCGGCCAGCCGCTGGAGATAGACGGGGGAAGACACGCGCGGCAGGCTGACCATCACCACGGGAGACCAGCGTTCGCGGATGACCACGCGCAGGGCATCGTCCAGCACCCCGGCGGAAAACAGCACCTTGGATGAGTCGAGCCGGTCGAGCACATCCTCCGCCGCGCGGTGAACAGGCGCACCATAGCGGCCGCTGGCTTCGGTCCAGTTGCGCACACCTCCGGCCACGAGGGCCAGCGGCAGAACGATCGCCGCCAGCCCGCTGCTGACCCATCGCAGCAGCCGTTTCCGCCAGGAATAATCCAGCAGATGGTGGCGTTCGCCCAGAATCCAGAATTCCCCGGCCATGTACCCCACGGCCACGGCCATCAGCACGTAGGGCGTCACCAGCAGAAAGTGCATCCCCATGAGGTTCCACGGCCCGAACGAGGCATTGTACAGCACCGCCATCAGACCGGCGATGAAGATGAGCCGGACCGCGATCTGCCCCCATTCATAGAACCAGGGCGAGCGCCGGGACATGACGAAGAGGGTCAGCCAGGGCCCGAGGCAGAAAAACATCACGACGAAGAACCCCGTGCTGTAGCGCACCTGCAAAATGAGATTGAACTGTTTCTTCCAGATGTCCATCAGGGCCTGTCCGGACGAGGCATAGATTTCCTCCGGCAGGCCGTGTTCATACAGGATCACGGCGTGGAAGAGATAGAGCGACAGACCCAGCAGCAGGCCGGACCACAGCACGATCTGGCGGCGCCAGTCGAAGAGAGCGTGCCAGCGGAACATCTCCCTCGCCACCAGAAACACGGCCAGCGGAAGGAACACCAGAAACGTGGCGCATTCGGTCATGCCAGAGCCGTAGAGAAACCCCAGATAAAACAGATAGGTCCGGCGGCCCCAGAGCTGGTACTGGGAGAACACGCAGGCGGTCAGCAGCAGCCAGAGCACATGAAAAGACCCCGGCAGGGAACGGGTGGACACCACCCAGAACGGGATGGTGAACAGCAGATACAGCCCGGACACCAGCCCGGACAGCCGCCGGGCCTGGGCTTCGCGGATGAACGACGCCTGCCCCGGTTCGTTGCGGATCACATACCCCACGCGGGTCATCAGCCAGCCCAGCAGGGCCACGGACAAGGCGCCGCACACCGCGCTGAACAGCCCCATCCAGGCCGACACCGACAGCCCCGGCAGACGGTCGGCTCCCCGCACCCCCCACCCCCAGAAGAGATCCAGGGCCGACGGCGAATTTTCCAGTTTCAAGTGCTGCAGCAGCGATTGCGTGGGCAGGCCGGGAAATGCCGTCCGGCTCATCGACGCCAGGTAAACGACCAGCGCGATTCCAAACAGCAGCGCCGCGATATGCCACGGGCGCGGAAACTGATTTCCCATCCAGTCGGTTTTGACGGGTTCATGGGGGTCGCGTCCCTCGAAAACCGGATCCCGGTCGCGGGGCGGAAAAAACCAGAACGGTTTCTTCCCGGCGTCCGAGGGCGGCGGGTCTGACCTGTGCTCGTTCACTTGGTTTGCCCGGTGGCGATCCATTTCTTCAATTCGTTCTGCTGCTCCAACGTCAGTTCGTTTCGGCGGCGGGCCAGTTCCCGCAACCGATCGGGAGGCAGAGGATCCTCTCCCCGGGCCGCGCGCCACTTCATCTCTAGCCACCGCCACCGGATGCTTTCCGGAGCAATCTTGGCCAGAACCAGCCGATCCTCCTCTGCGGCATCCCCGTCGTTCAGGCGATACAACACCTCCATCCGGGTCAGCCGGTAGTCCGGCTGGAACGGACGGCGCATGATCGCTTCATCCAGCAGGGCCCTGGCTTCGGCCCAGTCGCCAACCTGGGCCATGATGATGCCGGCGAGCGCATGGAGCAAGTCCGGATTGCGGGAGTGATGCAGCGCCGCCCGCAAAACCTCCTCCGCCGGTTCCCAGTTTTGCCGCCGGGCGAAGGAGGCCGCGGCGTCCAAGGCATGCTGGGGATGGGTGGGGCTCAGTTCCCGCAGCGCCATGCGGCAGGCCTGGATCAACGCCGGATCTTCCCGGGCCTGGGCCCAGGCCAGCAGGAGTTCCCACGCCAAAGCGCTTTGGCGGTCCAGATGAATGGCGGTTTCGCACGCCGTTCGGGCGCTCGCCCAATCCTGTCGGCCCATCTGCCGCCAGGCCAGGGCTAGGTGCACCCCGGACTCTTTCGGATCCAGTTCGCGAAGCCGGCTCAACGCCTGCTGCTCCGTCTCGGAATCCGGTTCCGCCCACAAGGCCCGGGCCAGCCAGGCCCGGACATGGGCGGGATCCTCCCGCACAAGGTCGTCCAGGATGTCCTCGGCCGCGTGTTGACCGTCACGCAAAAAGGCAATCATGGCCCGGTCAAAAGCGGCCTGCCGGTCCGGAAGGCCCAGTTTCAAGGCCTGTGCCAGATAGGCATCCGCCACGACCGGATCGTTGCGCCGGATGGCCAGGCGCACCAGTTCCCGAAAGACCGGAAGGTTGCGCTCATCCCGGGTGAGGGATGCCCGCAGGATGAATTCATCTGCAGGTTTCCGGCCCCATTGCAGATAGACCTGATCCAGGAACTGTTCCCGCGCCAAAGCCGGCAGGTCTGTCCGGACCGGCTGGCGGCGCCCGGCTTGGATGCCGAGAGGCTGTCCGGACAGCGCCCAGATGGCATCCCGTTGAACCCACCCCGGGGCATCCAGCAAAAACCCGTGGTGAATCGAAAGGGCCCAGAGCACCCGTTCCTGATGCCGGCTCACCGCCTCCACTCCGGCGGCCAGGGCCTCGGCTTCGGCCGGTGCCCGGTCGTTCAGCAAATCCGCGAGATTCATCCGGGCGCAGAGGTTGTCCGGGTTCAGGCGCATGGCGGCCCGGAATGCGCTTTCAGCGGCGGACGCATGACCTTTTTCAGCCAGGGCCACCCCGAGATTGTTGGCGGATTTGGCGGCCTGGTTTTGCAACTGCTTGATGTGAAACCGGGCCGGATTGCCGGAATGGACCCGGACCGGACCGCTCCAGTGCTTCCAGAAGGGTTGTTGCGACTCGGCCAGCGCAATCCAGTCCACTTCCCCGGGGACGGCGGCGAGCCGGTAGATCCATCGGTCCGGAACCAGATATCCGTACGGCCGGAAGACATCCGCCAGATCGAGAAAGGCCACCCGGCGAATTCCCTCCTCCGGCAGCAGCAAGGTCTCCAGGAAGCGGTCGATCTGCCCGGCCCGGAGTGAATCCCGCAGCGGGCCCTTGGCAAACCGGCTCGCCTGCCGCCGCAGATAGACCGGGGAATTCAAGTGCCGGATTTGCATCAGGATCAAGGGTTGCTTCCGCTCGCGGGCCGCCAGCTTCAAAGGAACATCCATTCCCGGATCGGCAAATACCACGTCGCGGCCGTTCAGGCAATCCAGCATGTCCTCGGCCGCCTGTCGAACGGCTTCCGCCGGCCGCATGTCGGTGATCGGCCGGTTGCGCACTCCCGCCCCCAGAACCAGCACGGGCAGCAGCAGCGCCGCGCCCCGGGACGCACGACGCACGGTCCTGCGGAAGAAGCCGGCATCCGACGGCAGCATCCGCCCCCCCACGATCCACAATTCCCCGGCGATGAAGCCCAGGCTGGCCGCCAGCAGCGCGTGGGCGGGCAGCATCAGTCCCGCCAAGCCCAGAATCTTCCAAAACGAGAACGGCGCGTCATACAGGACCGCCAGCAGACCCGCCAGAAACACGTAGCGGACCAGCACCTGATCGAGGTCGTAATTCCATGGCGATCGGCGGGAGAGGACAAACACCATGGTCCAGGGCACAATCGCGAGAAACATCAGCGCCAGGAATCCGCTGTGCAGCCGGAATTTCACCGCCGTCGCGGCCTGGGCATGGCCGAATTCCCACAGCAGGCCGCCCAGATGCTGCGCCGAGCCCAGGTGGGCGGAGCGACCGGCCAGGTCCGCCAGATGCAGAGGCAGCAGTCCCAGTCCCAGCAGCAATCCCCCC
>CAZHSS010000003.1:6435-7914 GCA_964535205.1 uncultured Verrucomicrobiota bacterium | reverse complement strand
AAGAACAGAAGAAACAACGGGGACTCGACCAGGCCGGCGCCGTACAGCAGCCCCAGCGCCGCCAGATGCCGCAGACGGCCGTTCTGCTGGAACTCGGAAAACAGCCATGCGGCGAGCAACAGCAGAAACAGATGAAAGGAATCCGGCAGAGAGCGGGTGGAGGCCGCCCAGAAGGGAATGCAGATGGCCAGGTACAAGCCGGCCACCCATCCGGACAGCCGGCGGGCCTGCCGTTCGCGCACAAACCGGTCCGGCGCGCCATCCACCAGCAAACCCCGGTAGCGAACCCGTCCCATCAAGGCGGCGAGCAGTCCCGCACAGGCGGCCCCGCACAGTGCGCTGAACAGATTCACCGCGCGCGCCGCCGTGAGTCCGGGAATCCGGTCTAGCAACCGGACCGCCCCCCCCCACAGCGGATGCAGCACCGGCAGGGGGGCTTCACCCCCCAGGCGGGCCCACAAGGCGTCCGCGGGATATCCGGGAGCAACCGTCCGGCCGGCGGTAAGAACGAACAAGACCAGCGCGACGGCAAACATCCCCGCCCCCACCCGGCGGTCCACGGAAAAGGGACGGCGATCCGCCTGCGGCTGCTTCATGACGGGTTCCGTCTCCCCGCTCCGGGGCCCTCAGGGCAGCTGGTCGATCAGCTTTTTCAGGGCCGCCTGCTGCTCCGCGGGCAGCTCGCCCTGCCGGTCCGCCAGCGCTTGCGCCATCTCGCGCGCGGCGTCGGTCTGGTTCCGTGCGGCATACAGCTGGGCCGTCAGCAGCAGCGCCTGCGGATGATCCGGCATGGCGGCCATCACCCGCTGCAGATCCGCTTCGGCCTGATCCAACCGGCCCTCCCTCAGAGTCAATTCCCCCCGGGTGGACAGCAGCACGGGATTGTCCGGCTGAAGAACCAGGGCCTCCTCGATCAAGGTCCGCGCTTCCTCCGGGGCATCGCCTCTCACCATCAGCAGATAGGCCAGATCGTTGAGAACCGTTGGGTCGCGACGGACCGCCAGCGCCGCCCGGTAGGAGGATTCCGCCAGGGCGTACTGCGCGCGGGCGTACTGGAACGAACCCAGCATCAGATTGCCCGTGTAATTAGCCGGATCCAGCGTCAGCAGGATGCGCACATGGTCTTCGGCCAGTTCCTGCTTGCGTTCGCGGAAATCTACCTGGACGAGCATTTCCCAGGCGCGGATCAGCCGCGGATTCATGCGCGTGACCTGGTCGAGTTCGGCACGGGCCAGGGCCCATTCCTCGCGGCTGAGGTACAGTTCCGCCAGCATGAGGCGCACATCCGGCGAGGCGCCGCGCAATTCCTGAAGCGCCTTCAGCGACTGCTCGTAGACAGCCGGATCGCGGCCGTCCGCCGTCAGCAGGGCCAGCAGCGCCCAGGCCCGCACGTCGTCGCGCTGCTGCGCCACCAGTGTTTTCAGTGCCGCCAGCGCATCGTCGGGGTGCCCCTGCAGATAGGCCAGCACGGCGCGCTCA
>CAZHSS010000003.1:318-6397 GCA_964535205.1 uncultured Verrucomicrobiota bacterium | reverse complement strand
TTCGGCTTCCGGAAAATCCTCCGCGTGGATGGCCAGCTGCACCATCATCAGCAGGCTGCCCATGTCGGCGGGGTTTTCGTCCAGGGCCTCGCGGTAGTATTCGGTGCTCCGCTCCAGGTCCCCTTCCTGCAGATAGGCGCGGGCCAGGAAGGCCTTGACGCGCGGATCCATGGCCCGGCCGCCGGATGCCCGGCGCATTTCCGCTTCGGCCATCTGGGGCTTTCCGGAAACCGCCCACATCATGCCGTGCCGGACCAGGTAGCCCGTGTTGTGAACATAGCCGTAGAGGGAACTCAGCGACCACATCACCCGGGAGTCCATCTGCCGCTCCTTGAAGGACTCCCATTCCGCTTCGTAGGCCCCGAGTTCCGGCTTGTCCGCGGCCTGGGCCAGGGTCAGCAGATTCAGCAGGGCGCTGACATTGTCGGGAAACAGCCGGCGGGCCTGGTGGAACAGCTCTTCGGCCCCGGCGGCGTCGCCGCGCTCGATCATGGCGAATCCGAGGTTGTTGGCCACCTTGGACGCGATCCGAAGCAGATACTGCCGGTAGCCCCAGGCGGGATTCCGCTCGTCCAGCGGCGCGCTCCCCCACGCTTCCAGCCGCCGCCAGAATGCCTGCTGGGACGCCACCAGCGACGGCAAATCCGTCTCCGCCTCGTTCGGCACCACGCGATAAACCAGCCGGTCCGGGACCAGGTAGCCGAACTCCCGCAGCGGTCCGGCCAGTTCCACCGCGGCGGTTCGCCGCAGCTGCGCGTCATCCGAGAGAAAATCCTGCACAAAGGCGCTGAAGCCCACCTGCAGGAGCGCCTGCTGGCGGGGATGAGTGAAACGTTCGGCCAGATGATCCCGGTGCAGCTTGGAGGCCATTTGCGGAACCCCGATCACCGTCAGCTCCAGGCCGCGTCCGCGGGCCAGCACCCGGACGGAATCATCCAGCACACCGTCGGTCAACAGCACATCGCGGCCCTTCAAGGCATCGAGCAATTCCCCGGCCATGGCTTCCACCTCGCCGCCGGGACGGCCGTCGGCCACCGGCCGGTTCAACCAGCCCGCCGCCAGGGCCGAGAGCGGAATCAGCAGTGCCAGGCCGCCCAGGAGGCTGCGCAGGGGCTGGCCGATGCCGGCATTGCGGTGTTCGCGCACCTGGCCCATCACCCAGAATTCGCCCGCGACCACGCCCGCGCACGCCGCCAGGATCAGGTACGGCGTCACCATCAGATAGTGCATGCCGAAGATGCGCCAGGCCGACAGCGGGGCATTGAACAGCGCACCCAGCGCGGCCGCCAGCACCACCAGCCGCAGAAACACCTGCCAGGCCGAATAGCGCCAGGCCGGTTTTTTCGGGCGCATCAGAAACATCACGCCCCACGGCACCAGCGTCAGCACCAGCACCATCAGGAAGCCCGTCGTCTGAGGGGCATGAACGATCTGATGCCACTGGTCCCGCCAGATGAACCAGATCACCGACCAAAGCGAACCGAATCCGCGCAACCGAATCGCGGCATCCGACCACAGCGTCCAGCCGTTCCACACGTATAGCAGCAGGCCCGGCACCGCCCACAGCCCCATGCGCAGCACCACCCGCCAGCTGAATGCCGCGCGCTGCAACATCGCCCGCGCCACCAGAACCGCCGCAAACGGCGCCAGCACCCAGAAGGTCGGGAACTCCGTCACCCCCACGCCGTACAGCAGCCCCAGGCCGTACAGAAATCCGTTGCGCCCGGTCCGCTGATACTCCGACAGCAGAAACGCGGCGCCCAGCAGCATACACAGGTGAAAAGCGTCCGGCAGGGAGCGGGTTGCCACCACCCAGAACGGAATGCAAACCATCATGCCCAGTCCGGTCGTTACCCCGGCCAGCCAGCGCGCCTGCCCTTCGCGGCCCGTCTCCGCCGGATCGTGCGGATCATGCACGGAATAGCGGATCCGCATCACTAGGGCGACGGTCAGCGCCACGCACAACGCCGCGAACACCGCGCTCAGCGCGCCGACCCGGAACGCCAGGGACTCGCCCGGCAGCAGGGCGCACAGCCGGACCAGCCGGCCCCACAGGGAGTCCAGAAGCGTCGGGGCCGCATCCAGCCCCAGATGCCACGCCAGGTGACGGGCCGGCAGCCCGGGAAAGGCGCCCCGGCTCAGCGTAACCAGGGATAGCGCCAGGGATCCCGCTGCCAGCGCCCAGACCGTCAGCCGGCGGCGCCGTTCTCCGTCCTTGTGCATGGTCGAGTCCTGTTCGTTCATCCTGAAGCCTCCCAGCAATCCTGTCTTGCGACTGTACCCCGCCGTTTCTTGAAATTCACGCTTAAAAACCGCTCAACCGGCTCCGGACAGCGTCCGGAACTGCTCCAGGCGTAAACAAACCACCCGGGTGGTTTCCCGGGCGCGGCGGCTCTGGGGACCGCCGGCCCGGCAGACGGCCACCAGATCGCCGCCCGCCACCGCCAGCGATGGATCGCAGCGCACGCCCGGAGGCCCTTCTCCGCCCCGGGCCAGGTCGGCAACGAAAAACCAGTCCGCCAGATTGGCCGATGTCCACACCCCGATCGCGCTCAGCCCCGCTTCATTTCCAGCCTCCCGGCCCAAGGCCAGTCTGCTTTGTCCCCGGCTTCCCGCCAGCCAGTAGCGGCCGCCTGATTCATCAAAGAACAAATCGAACTTCCCGTGCCCCCCCGGCCATGGCGTCCACAGCCACGGCTCGCTGCCCTCGATTTCCTGGGGCGCGACAACCCAATCGCGATCCACCCGCACCCGCACGGCCCAGTGTTCGCGGCCGGCGCCTGCCGGCGCGGCGATCTGCAGCCGCCCTCCCCCGTGCCAGGGATGCCGGGCATCCACCTCCGGAATCGCCACCGGGTGCCGCCAGGACGGACGGGATCCCGGCCAGGGAACTCCGCAGACCCCGGGGCGTTCCGGCAGCCAGTTGGCCAGCGGCGGAGAAACCGGGCCCGCCGTCCAGGCCTTGCGGTTCATCAGACTGGCTCCGCGCGGCGCGCGCCAGACCATCAGCCCCCAGTCCCCGCCCGACGGCGCCAGGCAGGGCACGTGCCACCACTCTTCCTGCGCCAGCACCGCCGTCGGCGAACACCGCAACTCCTGATCGCCCGTCAATTCCAGCGGAGCGGACCAGCTGCCTCCGCCGTCCGGAGACCGCATCAGGCACAGCCCGCCCGAGGCCTCCCCCAGCAGGTACACATCCCCCCCGTCGCGGAACAAACTGGCATCGCGGAAGGGATACGTGGCGGACAGCTTCCAGGTGGCTCCGCCATCGGCCGACCGCATCACCCGCCCCTGCATCCATCGGTTGCGTTTGGCGTCGTGCCCCTTCTTGCCCGGCAGCCCCTTCACATCGGGCCCGGACTGGTCGAACGCCGCCAGCAGGGCGCCGTTCGGAAGCGCCGCCAGGCTGGGCGCGCCCAGCGAAATCCGTTTGTCGTCGGGCACTGCGTACACGGGGGTTTCCGCGACGGTCCGGCGGGAATCCGGCACGGGCATGGCGCGATCCTCAGTCATGCATCCACTCGTCCATTTCCTTGCGCAGCAGCAGCGCGCCGGCATACACCTTGGGGTCCACCAGGAATCCCTTGGCTTGCATCTGGTCCAGCCAGGTAAACAGCCAGGAGATCGGCACCACATGCGTGCGGATCCGCTCCGCCCCGCGCCCCCCGCCCGCGGCCGTCCGCACCATGCCGCGCGCCCGGAAGATCGTCACGATTTCATTGGAGATGCCTGGGCTCGGCGGCCCGGACAGCACAGCGGTCATCGTATCGGCCCGGAATCCGGTTTCCTCGAACAGTTCGCGCCGTGCGGCCGCCTCCAGCGCTTCCGTCTCGCTGCCGGGAATATCCCCGGCCAGACCCGCAGGCCATTCCACCACCGACGCGCCGACCGGCTCGCGCCACTGCGTCACCAGCACCAGGCAGCCGAACCGCGTCGTCCCCACGATCACCACGATGCCCGAAATCTTCGGCCGCTCCACGAACTCCCAGCCGTTGCGAACCACCAGTCGCAGGTGCTCGCCTGCGGCCAGCTGCCGGGTTTCCGATGAAACTTGATGGACCATACGCGGGACGATACACTGAACCGCCCGCCGGAGGAAAGCAGGAATGCCTCCCGCGGTCCCGCCGCGCCGGGGCGCGGTCTTCAGCCGTTGCGGAAAACCTCTTCGCGGAAAAACCGGACCAGTTCGCGATGTGCGGCGCGTTCGCGTACCTGGTAGGGCAGCAGGCGCGAGGCCGGCCACTGAAGCATCCGCATCTCGAAATCCAGGGCGGGCACAAACGCGCCGTCCAGCATCCAGGCATACATCAGCCCGAACAGAATGCCGCAGGGCAGGAAGCCGGTGCCCCTCCCCACCGGCCGGCGGTAAACCAGCGGGTCCCCCGCCCGCGGCAGCATGCCCGCCGCCCGCAAATAGGCCCGCAAGGCGGCATCCGGCAGCCAGCAGTCCCGTTCGCGCGCCGGCCGCAGGCGGATTTCATACACCCGGCAATCGTCGCCGGGCACTTCCCGCCAGCGCTTGACCGCGATGTAGCGCCCCAGCAGCGACTCGCCCAGCGCCACCGCAAAATTCGCCCGCAGCGCCTGCGGCGTCCGCAGCGCATGCCGGTGCAGCATGATGCGCCGTGTTCCGGGATCGTAGTAGCCCAGCACATTGTCCCACTGGCGGCTCCGCTTCCAGCGGCTCTCCTCCACCACGCGGACCCCGTCGAAGCCGCGCAGATGATCCGGGCGGATGTCCGGATAGTCCCACAGAAAATCCTCCAGGGCCGGCCGCAGTTCCGGCGGACGGACCGCCGCCGCCGCCAGCGCGGCACTCGCCGCCCGCATGCGCGCGCTCGCCGGCTCGCCGCGCTTCACCGGCGGCGTGGACGGTGCGCGGCGGGCGGGTCCGCCGCCCGCCGCCCGCGCCCGTTTTGGGGCGCCGCCGCAGGGCCAGCCTTCGAAAATCGTTCGGACCGCCGTCGCAAAGCGGGCGGGATCGTGGTGAATCATGGACTCTCGGTGACCACGGCCGTTGGCAAACAGGCTGGCCTCCACCGGCATGACGCCCAGCGCCGCCACCCGTGTCCGGTCCAGATGGATCGGATGCTTTCCCTCCAGCGCGTAGTTGCGGATGATGCTGCCCGACACCGTGTCCAGGCTCGTGGCCAGCACAACGTCGAACAGGCCGGCGGTTCCGCCCGGCACGTTCCGGCCGTAGGCCTCGATCAGTTCCGACACCCAGAACCCGCGGCTTTCCTCGCGGAACGACATATCGGTTTCGCCTTCCTGGATCCAGAGGTTGGCGCCCAGGATTTTCACGGCGCGCCGGTTGGAGCGGATGGCCTCCACCACCCCCGGCGTCAGCAGCACCGGCAGCATGCTGCTGTAGAGACTGCCCGGCGCATAGACAATCAGATCGGCCCGGCGCAGCGCCGCCAGCAGCCGCGGATTGGCCCGCGGCGCTCCCGCAAACGAGATCCGCACCCGCCGCACCGCACAGCCCCGCCGGGCGCGCGCGGCGCGCGACTGCCCGGCCGCCACCACCCCGTTGGCGTACTCGTAAATCAGCGTCCCCGGCGACGCCGTCGCCGGGTGCACGCTCCCTGCCGGGGCCCCGATGACCCGGGCCGCCGCGGCCAGGCCGCGCTCCACCTCCGCCAGCGTCGGCGCCCGCGGCGTCCGGATGCCGCGAAACACCGCCAGGGTCAGCAGCAGATTGCCCAGGCAGTGCCCCGGCGCGCGCAGCGCTTCCAGCACCCAGCCCGGGGCATCCTGCGCCAGCGACCTCAACTCCGCCCGAAGCGCGGCCGGACACGCTTTCCGCTGTTCCGGCGGCAGTACCCGCACCGGATCCCGCAACTCCGCCCGGCTCGGCGCCCGTTCCCCGAAGCGATGTTGAAAAACCTGCCGGATGATGTCCAGCGCCGGTACATCGGGCCCATGCCGGCGGAGCCATTCCCCGCGATCCATCAGCGACAGCATCACCTTGCGCGTGTCGCCGATGCCGATCATCGGCAGCCGCCGCACCAGTTGCCCCGTCGAGCCGCCGTCATCCGTCGTGACGTAGAGTCGACCGCGGCTGTACGTCATCCCG
>CAZHSS010000003.1:0-308 GCA_964535205.1 uncultured Verrucomicrobiota bacterium | reverse complement strand
CAAACCCCGACCGTCACCTTCTGGAATTCCCGCTTCAGGCCGGCGGCGGGTCGCTCGCCCCACGCCGGCAGGGAGGCATTTCCGCCCAGCACGGTGGACAGCCCGGTTCCGCCGCCCAGCACCACGACCCGCGCGGCCGCCCCCGCCGGCCGGACCGCCGGCGGATCGCCGGCCAGGCGCCCCAGCGCCTCTTCCACCGCGGTCTCCAGACGACTCCTGGTCCGCCGCCACGCTGCCCGGCCCGACCCGCTCATCGGCCCCCCCCGCCTAGGACACCCAGAACACATCGTTCATGAACTGTTCGAGAA
>CAZHSS010000002.1:0-30965 GCA_964535205.1 uncultured Verrucomicrobiota bacterium | reverse complement strand
CCCGCAGAGGCATCCCCCGCCCCTCTTTTTCCGGATTTTCCACTCTATGGGAACCTATTTCCCACACCGTGCCCCCCCGGCCCGCCGAGCTCAACGGGCGCAACTACTTCTGCAAGGTGTCTCCCGCGCCTCTTTTCCCTTTCTCCCCGGCCGGCATCTTCGCTAGACTTCCGGAATGGCCAGGGCTGTACGATCATACCTCCACAAACCGTCTCCGCGGGCCGTCCGGACCCGCCCGGATGGCATGCCCCACGCCCCCATCGCCTTGGGCGGCCTGCTGGCCGCAACGATCTTGATCGTTGCGGGATACGCGAAATACCTCCCCCCTTCGCGAAGCGCCCAACATACAGCGCTACCTGCTGGAGGGCCAGGCGAAAATCAGCGACTTAGCCAGGGGGAAGCACGACCTCGTGGACAGCGGAATACGCTGCCCCGGAGATATCACCCCCCGGGTTCTTCTTGCTTGGAGATTGAACCTCTCGTTCACTCGTGACATACTGCCGGCTTGGAGACCGGCACCTTCCGAACAAATGCCATGACCCTTGAAAACATCATTTTAACCGGCTTTGTCTGCGCGGCCATTGCCTGCGGATACCTTTTGTTCCTGTTTTTCAAGCCCCGCGGTGACCGAACGCCCCCCCCCCTAACCTGGCGGCGATGGACCGCGGGCAATGCCCTCATCATTCTCTTCCTGGCCGCCCTGGTCCTGGCGGCCGGCGAGGTGTATTACCGGTTCTTCCAGGACGATACGGATGCGTACATGCTGACGAAAATCTCCAGGCGCTGGCTGCGTCGCCACTACCAGATCAACCGCAGCGAAGTGCGCGATTCCACCGAATACGTATGGAAGATCCAGCCCGGCAAGCGTCGGATCACGTTCCTCGGCGATTCGTTCACGGTCGGACATGGCGTCAAGGATGTGGAGAACCGATTTGCCAATCTCCTCCGGCATCGCCAACCCGGCTGGGAAGTGCATGTTCTTGCGCAAAACGGCTGGGAAACCGGCGATGAATTGACCCTGATGGAGTCGGAACTCCGCGCCGACTACGAGTTGGATACCGTCGTTCTGGTGTATGTGCTGAACGACATTTCCGATTTGTCGATCGAATACTATCGGAACGCCGTGCGGCGCGTGACCCAGCGCTGGCAGATGGGCCCGTTCCTGGATAAAAGCTATTTCCTGAACACATGGTATTATCGCTTGCGCATGGCCGCGGATCCCGATCTGAGAGATTACTTCCGCTATGTGGAGGATTGGTATCACGGACCTCTTTGGACCATCCAGGAAGAGCGCCTCCGCAAGCTCCATGAGGTCGTCACCCGACGCGGCGGCCGCTTGCTGGTGGTTACCTTTCCCTTCCTGCAATCAACGGGAGACGCCTACCCCTTCCGGAGAATTCACGCCCAAATGGGCGAACTGTGGTCCTTGCTGGGCGTACCTCATCTTGATCTGGCGGACACCCTTTTGCGCCACCCCTCCCGACAAGTGGTCGTGAACCGGTTCGACGCCCACCCCAACGAATATGCTCACGCCTTGGCCGCAGATGCCATCGAGGAATTCATCCAGTCCAATATGGCCAATCCGTTGCCGGAGCCGTTGTCGGAGGCCATGGCCGCGCCCCCCCGGAATCCGGCCGATCCGTTCAGCGCCCCTTCAACTGCTCCACGGTAGCGGCGACGCCCCGATCCAGATCGCCGCGGAACTCAAATCCCAAGGCGGCAAATCGATCGGCGGATACTTCATACGACAGTTGATTCATGATGGGAGAGTCCGTCTGCTGAACCGTGAACGCAGGGATTTGCTTCCGTATGGAATCCAAAATGTTGCGAACCGAACCGTTGAGGGTCACGATATTGTAGAGCGGTCCGTCCAACTCCGAGGCGGCCAGAATGAAGCGGATCGCGCGGACGGCATCCTGCAAATCCAGATAGGGTCGTTTCTGATCCATGGCGGCGGTCCAGACGGTCAAAGGCTGCCCCATCGCAGCCTGCCAGATGAATTTGTTGACCGCGGTATGGAAACGCATGCCGATGGAGGGTCCAAAGATGGTTCCGAGACGGCAAACCGCCACCCGCAATCCCTCTCCGCGCATGTCCAGGAGGCATCGCTCGGCGGCCAACTTGCTCGCTGCATAAGGGCTTTGCGGCGCCAAATCGAGACAGGTCTCGTCCACCCGTCCGGTCTGGACGCCATAGACGCTGGTCGTCGACGGAAAGAACAGCCGACAGCCATTCTCGAGGCTCGCCTGGGCAACCCGGCGGGTCCCCTCGAGATTGATTTCCATGACCTCTTTGCGGCGCTCGAAACTGTTGGCCGCATCGGTGAGCGCGGCCAGATGGATCACCGCATCCATGCCGCGAAACATCGTGGAGAGATCGGCGGTGAGAATGTCGGCTTCGACGAAGCGAAACGAAACGCCCCGGGGCAAACGGAAAAGCGAGCAGTATCTCTGCGTCGCGAGGCTGTCCACCAGGAGCACCTCGTCGAATTCACCGGAGCGGATGTCGTGAATCAAGCCGGATCCAATATGGCCCAATGCGCCCGTGATGGCCAGTTTCATGCGAACCTCGTTTCGATTGCCGCGTGTGTTCGCTTCAAGCCCTCCGCGAAGGACACCCGGGGCCGCCACCCGGCCAGCGTCCGGAAGCGCTCCGACGAGAAACGAACGTCTTCGATTTCGATCGCTTTGCGCTCCGCCGGCCATGGGATGCATTCGACGGAGGGCGCGGAAAATTCCGCCGCGACGGCTTGGGCGATCTCCAGTACGCACGGGTGCTCGTTGCCGGTTGCAAACCATGATCGGCCGGAAAGCGCATCGCACAGGCATGCGGCGGTTTGCAGCGCCGAAACGGCATCGGCCACATACATCACGTTGCGCCGCTGGCGACCATCGCCGAACACGCGGATCGTTTGCCGGGCGGCGGCCTGCGCAATAAAATAGTTGATGAACCCGAAATCCGGCGAGTTCTTCCCGCCGGGGCCAAACAGATTGGCGAAACGGATCACGACGGTGCGCAAGCCGTGCGCGGTATGGTAGATGTGGTAGTATTTTTCCGCCGCGCCTTTGTCGGCGGAGTAAATTTCCAGAGGGCGTTCCCAGTGGTCTTCGTCCACGGTTTCCATAAGCGCCTTGCCGATCACCGTGCTGCTCGACGGGTAAACGACCGTTGCCTCGGGATTCACACGCCGCACCGCCTCCAAGAGCACAAGGTTCCCGACGCAATTGATCCGCACGTCCAGCAACGGTTCCCGGATCGAGAGCGGATGCGAGGTCTGCGCCGCGCAGTTGAAAATGACGTCTTGCCCCCGGACCAGATCGGACAGCAGGGGCTCGTCGAGCAGGTCCCCTTGGATGAACCGGATCGAAGCATCCAGATCGCGCAGCGATTCGCGGCTGGAAAGAAAGCGTGGATCCAGGGAATCCAGCACCGTCACGTCCATGCCGGCATCCGCCCGGCAGGCCCGGACCAGATTGCTTCCCAGGAAACCCGCACCGCCAATGACCAAGGCTTTCATTCCGCGCTGATTCCCGCTCTGCTGCTCGCTTCGATTCCGTCCGGTATGCGGTAAAGAGTAGCCGGCCCCATCGGCGTACGGGCCGGCCGTACAACCGGCAACTGAAGTGTCCATTCCGCAGAAACCAAAACGTTGTTGAAGGGATATTGCATTTTCAGCGCCTGCCATTCTCCTGTCGAGCGCGATTCCCACAGGCCGCGTTCGATTCCCGGCGGCAAACGGGCGGAATGCCGGGCCGCCGCAGGCGGATTCCGCTGCATGACGAACCGTCTGACCCAGGGTTCGAACGCCTGTTTGCCGCCGGAAGATTCATGCCGAACTCCTGCCTCCGGGGCCCCCTCCGCAGGGTCCTCGATCGTTTGCAGCATGGACATAATAATCGATTGTGCGGAGAATCCCAGTCGCAAAATCAGTTTGAACGCGCCAACCGGTCCGCCGCCGGAACAGGGCCGGCGCCGCGACGAAATTCCGTTTCTCGATCGGTGCCAAAGGAGCCGGCGGATCGACTTGCACCACGGGCACCGGCAACGTCGCGCATCGATCGGCGACATGTCGGGCAATCAGTTCAAGCGCTTGCTGAATGGCATACCCAGTCCCGGATCCAATTACGAAGTGTGCACCACGGACCTGTTCGGCATTCTCCGCTGCCGCGAGAAATGCACGCGCGGCATCCTCAACGAACAGATAATCGCGCATGTACTGCCCCGTCCCGTAAATCGTCAGCGGTTCTCCGGAGAGCGCCCGGCGGATCATCCGGTTCAGGATGCCGCGATCCGCGTTGCTGCTGCGCGGGCCGGGGCCATAGAGATTACACAGGCGCAAGGTGGCCGCCCGAATAATGCCCGCGCGGTCCGCCTGTTCCAGTTCCCGTTCCGCCATCAATTTGTGCCGGTCGTATGTCGTGACGGGGCGATCCGGCACCGTTTCGTCGGCCGGAAGCCTATCGGTCAGCCCGCATTCCGTCGCCGTTCCCGCAAACAGAACGGTGGGAATCGCCCGCACCCGGCGACAGGATTCAATCAATGCGGAAACAGGGGCGACGTTGATGGCCCAATCCGCTTCCGGATCGGCATCGGCCTTGGCCGCGCTGGTTTGCGCCGCCAAGTGGAAGACAACGTCGGCATGTTCAACCCGGTTTTCCCACACCCCCTCATCGCGAACGTCCAGCTGCGCGTCGGTGACGCAAGCAGAGCCATGAACCGGAAAAAACACGGCCCCGGGACGATCCAGGCGGACGATTGACGCCGCCCGATCTTTCAGAAGGTTCAGCAAGCTATATGCCAGATAACCCGCGCCGCCGGTGATCAGCACCCGCTTGTCTGCCCAGAAATCGCTCATGACGTCCAGTCGATTCCAACGGACGGGTCGTCCGGCGGCAACCGCCCTTCCTCGTGCAAGTCGTAGACGCCGGATGTCACGTACATCATATGCACCGGACCCCGCAGCACCTTATAGCCATGCAGGACCCCCGGAGGAAAACAATAAACCTGCCCGGCCTGTCCGTCGCCGCAGAGAAATTCCATTCGTTCCCCGTGCGTGGGGGAACCCGGCCGGGCATCGTGCAACACGACCCGGAGCAATCCGGCCGCCGGATAATTCCATTGGGTCTGGACATGGTGGTAATGCCAGGCCTTGACCACGCCGCACCGGACCAGCGAATGGCTAAGCTGGCCGAAACCCGCCGAAAAGAAAGGATCGGTTGCGCGGATCAATTCGCGGAAAAAACCGCGGTCGTCGGCGTGGGTCGCCAGCGGTTTGATCTGGACGCCGTCAATCATGCCCGGCCTTGAATGACCGCACGGCGTCGACCACCTGCCGTTGCTGCGCCGCTTCCAGTTCGGGATAGATCGGCAGCGAAACCACTTCCTTCGCCGCCCGCTCGGTTTGCGCCAGCGTCCCGGCCCCGGGGGCGTAAAGCCGACAGGCCGGCTGGAGATGCGCAGGCACGGGATAATGCGCCAACGCCTGGATGCCGTGCGCTTGCAGATGGGCCAGCAGCGCCTGTTGCTGGCGGCTCCGGACGACATAGAGGTGGAACACGTGCGTCCGCCCCGCCCGGCGGGCGGGAAGAGCCAAGCCGGCCCCCGCCAATGTCTGTTCATAGCAGTCGGCATGGGCAATCCGCATGGCGTTGTCCACGTCGAGGAACCGCAGCTTGACGCGCAAGATGGCCGCCTGCAGTTCGTCCAGCCGGGAGTTGACACCGGCTTCACGGCTGACGCGCGATTCGTCCCATCCGTATTGGCGAAGACGGCGCAGGCGTTCGGCCAACACCGGATCGCGGGTTGCCGCCAGACCGCCGTCGCCATACGCGCCCAGATTCTTGGTGGGATAAAAACTGAAGCACCCGATATCGCCCCACGTGCCGGCTTTGCGTCCCGCATAGTCCGCGCCGGCGGACTGGGCGCAATCCTCGATCACGCGCAGGCCGTGTTCCTTCGCAAAAGCCAGGATCGGCGCCATGTCGGCAGGCTGCCCATACAGATGGACCGGAACGACGGCCTTGGTCCTGTCGGTGAGAAGAGCCGGCAGCCCCCTGGCATCCAGCGTGAACCCATCCGGTTCGATGTCCGCAAAAACCGGGGTCGCGCCGGACATGACAATGGCGGCCACCGTGGCTGAAGCGGTGTGGGCGACCGTGATCACCTCGTCGCCCCGGCCGATTCCGCAAGCCCGCAAGGCCAAAAAGAGGGCGTCCGTTCCGCTTCCAACCCCTACTGCGTGTTCCGTGCCGAGGTACGCGGCGAAAGATTTTTCAAACTCGGACACTTCCGGCCCGAGAACATAGCGACCGCTGGCGAGCACCCGCCGCACCGCTTCGTCGATTTCAGCGCGGTGCGCACGATAGGCCATGCCGGGATTCCCGCAAAAAATCATGGGAGGATTTCCACCTTCGGCACGTAAACCAGCCAACGCCCGCCGTTGTCCCGAAAAGCCTGTTCGTTGGCCAGGATTTCCGCGGCGTGGTTCCACCCGAAAAGAAGGGCAATGTCCGGGTAATTCGATTTGAAATCCTGGTATGGGCGAACGGGAATGTGGACGCCCGGGCTGAATTTGCCCTGCTTGATCGGGGTCGTATCGCTGATGAACTCGACCAGGTCCGGCGTGATGCCGCAGTAGTTCGTGACGGTCGTGCTCTTGGAGGTCGCGGCGTAGCCAGCCACCCGCCGCCCCGCTTGATGCAGCCGGCGCAGCTGCGCCATCAGATCGTCCCGGGAACGCTCAACCTTCCTGCGGAACGCCGCGAAGGTTTCCGGACGGTCCAGCCCCAGCCCCCGCTCCGCGTCCCGCCGCGCGGACACCGCGGGCGAAACCGGATGCGCGCCTCGGTGCCCAATGACGTAGCGCATCGAGCCGCCGTGCACGTTCTGCGGCCGGACGTCTACGACTTCCAGCCCGTGCGCCGCGAAGAGCGGCTGCACGGACAGAAGGGAAAAATAGAAAGCATGCTCGTCGTAGATCTGGTCGTACGCGGTTTTCTCGACGATATCGCCGAGATAGGGATCCTCGAACATCAACAGGCCATCCGGCTTGAGCAGAATCCGCACCCCTTCGGCCACGGAATGGAGGTCCGGAATGTGGCACATCACGTTGGCGCCGAGAAACAGATCCGCCGCCCCGCGCCGGTTGACGATTTCCCGCGCGAAATCCACGTCGAAAAACCGGCTGACGGTGTCGATGCCGCGCTCGCGGGCGACGGCGGCGACGTTGGCGGAGGGCTCGATGCCCAGATGACGAATGCCGGCCTCCGCAAAATGCCGGAGCAGAATGCCGTCGTTGCTGCCGATTTCCACCACGAACGGGTCGGGCTTCCCGGCCAGGGCTTGCCGCGCTTCTGCGGCGAATTGCGCGAAATGCGTTCCCATGCGGCGGGAGGTGGAGGAAAAAAAGGCATAGTGGTCGTGGAACATCTTGTCGCGGTCCACCAGCTCCTCCAATTGGACCATGTGGCAGGCCGGACAGAATCCGACCCGCAGGTCATAAAAATACTCGGCGGCAAATTCCCCGGGCGAAAGGAAACCGTTGGCGATCGGCATGCGGCCGAAATCAATGACCGGGTGCGTCTTCGCTTTGCATATCAGGCAGGACGTCATATTCTCTTCCTAAAAACGAATCAACAGGCTTGGCCGATTCGCATAAATCGAAACGCTGCGGCGAATAATTTTCGCGTTCAAGCCCATGCGACTCACCAGCGACTCGATCTCGTTGAAATCGAATTCGAGCAGGCGGTTCGCCGCTCCCGCGTGGCGGTAGGCGGAAGAGGTCCCCCATCGTTTTCCCGCCATGCGCAACAGGGCCGGCGCATAGCCCTCGCGCATGCCCGTCAGCAGAGAGCAGGCGGCATCATGGAAAAAGCCCGGCCCGCCCCTTTTCAAGTTCAAGTCCGCGATCAGCATCCGTCCGCCCGGCAGCGAAACCTTCTGCGCCGAACGAATCAGGGCTTCCACCTCGCCGACGTCGTTGTAGTACTGCACCACGCTGATGCAGAGAAAAAGGGAAAAACGACGTCCGAACACCGTGAGATCGGTGTAATCGGCTCCCGGCGTCGTCGCCTCGACGTTCGGGACGTTCCGGCAGCGCGCACGAGCCGCTTCCACGAACTGCGGCGCGGCATCCACGGCTAAAATCGATTTCACTTTCCCGGCAAGGGAAAGGGCCAATTCCCCCGGGCCGGAGCCGATATCCAGCACCAGGTCGTCGTTCTTCAACTCCAGGACGCGCTCCGCTCGCCGGAGGAACACCCGGGCGTTCAGTTCCCAGAGATTCAATCGACCCCAGAAATCGTCGCGATTCCAGTATTCCATCCACCCATTGCCCATCATGGATTCATCTCCGCGGCCAGAAGTGTTTCCGCCCGGCTGAAAGCCCGGCGCAGGCATTCGTCGATATCCATATACATGAATTCGCCCAAACGGCCCAAGGTGAAGAGGTCGGGTTGACGGCCGAGGAAGTCGAGCACGGTTTTCAGATGGAGCGCATAATCTTTTCGATAGACGGGATAGGCATACGGCTCCTTGATCAAAATGAGATCTTCCACATCGCCCGGCTGCAGGAACCCGCCTTCCGACAAGCTGTCCGTGCAGAGATCGAACAATTCCGCTTTCGACGCTTTCCACGCAATGCTCTCGCGCAGAACGGGCATTTCCACCATCAGGATGTTCTTGCCGGGCGGGCTGGTTTGGGAACTGAATTCGTTCATCTCGGAAATCCGGTTGTAGGGGTGGTTGAGCAAATAGACGTACCCGGCATGGAGGATGTTCTGTTTCGACGTGACCATGCCGAGCGCAACCAGAGCCCGGTAATCCAGCTTTTCCGCCGCCGTTTTCACGGCGTCGGGGGCAGCCCCCCCCAACATGCGAATAAACCTGTGCAGCGGCAACGTGGAAACAATTCGGGCGCCTTCTGCCGTTTCCGTCCGCCCGGCGCGCTCGTAATCCACTTCTACCGCCCCGTTGCCTCGCCGCCGGATAGCCGTTGCACGGCACCCGGTCTGGATCTCCGCACCGGCATTGCGCGCGGCATCGGCCACCCGCCCGGCGATCTCGCCGAATCCGGTCGGGGGATAGTACGTGGGCAGCATCTCCCGCTCGACCAGCGAGGACCCGCGCTTCATGAGGCGCTTGAAAAACAGCAGTTTCAGCGTGTTGAAGAAACTCATGCGGGTATGCGTGGGAATGGATCGCGAAGAAAGCTCGGCGCACGGGATCTTCCAAAACTGCTCGGTATAGGGCTTGAAAAAAGTGCGGTACAGGTGCGCGCCGAAGCTGTCGATCGCCCAATCCTCCACCGTCTCGTCTTCGCCGGCCGGCGGCAGGGGTCGGCGCGGAGCCAAACGGCTTTTCAAGAAGCTGCAAGCGGATTGGATCCCGTTGAGATACCCCATCTGAAACAGGACGCTTCCGGCCGACAGCGGATAATCGAGATACTTCCCTTCGTAGTAGAACTTGACTTGGCGCGGAGCGGCCGCCAGCCCGCCAGGAAACAGGCCGAGCACGGTTTGGACGATTTCGGCGTCCCCGGAAAAAAACGAATGCGGCCCCACGTCCATGGCGCATCCGTTGCGGCAAACGGTCCGCGCCAACCCTCCGACGATGGTATCGGCTTCCAGCACCGTTGTCGGAACTCCTCTTGCCGACAGCCTCCACGCCAAGCCCAGTCCGGAAATTCCACCGCCCAGGATGATGGTACGTTCAAGCATTGAGGGCGCAGATTAGCATTCGCGCCGGGCATTGGGCAACCCCTTCCGCCTCCCTTCCCGGGCCCGCCCGCCTTCGTCCCGGATCGAAAGCCATCAGCACCTTCGGAGCTCTTTGGCCGCTATGCTCGGACCTGCATCCCAATACCCCCATGGCCCGCCTTCCTCAAGCGCCACCGCAGGAGAAAAGACCGCACATGGGTCAGTAGGCGTGACCGATCACGTACACGGTCGCAACGGCAACGCCCACGAAATAGGCGGGAATCAAGACTCTCCATTTTTCCGCACATCGGACGACGAAGCTCCGGTTGTGGAGCAAGAGCAAGGCCATCGGCGCGATCGGATGGAAATAGCGCCCAAACAGGGCCAGCGCCGGGGCTCCCGGCGGACACCAAACCATGTAGTTCGCCGCGGCAATCATCAGAATGGTGCCCGCCAAAATCGCGGCCACCCCCCACCGATGCCATTCGCAAATCCCGACCTTCTCGTTTTTCTCCGCGATGGCACACCAGAAGAGGACCGCCAGGCTGGTTTGCCCGATGTTCACGTAAACGGTATTCCAGCCCAACGCTCCCACGAATTCCTGCAGCAACCCGATTCGTTCGCCCAGAAACAAGAATCGGACGGCATGGAGAAGCCGGACCAGCACCATGCCGGCGAAATGGAGAGGATGGCTCAGGATATAGACTGCCTGCGCCCATGCGTCCACGTCGTCAAACAACGGAACGTAGGTGGCGCTGGCGGCGGCCGACCACAGCGCGGCGACCAGCAACGCCGTTCCCGCCACGCCGCCGGAAGCGATCCAATATCGCTTCCGCCCTCCGAATTTCGCGGGCGGAATCAGAAAGATCAAGCCCAGCGAAAGGATATAGGCGGATTTGCAGAGCCCGATGCCGACCCCAAGCATCAGCATCCCCACCAGGTCTTTTCTCGCGATGCGGTCCTTTGCATAAACGCATCGAAACACCCAGGCGGCAAAGAAAAACAGAAGGGCATTCGTCAGCGAATCCGCCGACAACGATGCCGCCTGGGAGATGGTCGCGGGCAACAGCGCCAGCACGGCAAACCCCCAGGGACAAACCGGCGTCAACCGAATCGCCCAAAACACAAGGCCGACGAATGCCGCGAGGGCGCAGAAACGGCCGGCATAGACCAGCCACAGCGGCGGCAGATTCAGTGCCCGGACGACCCCCACCCCGACCACTTGCGGCACATATACGGCTGGGGCATAGAGATTCATGCCTCGGAAATCCCGAAACACCCGCCCCCCCCCCTCTGCCCGTTGCGTCAAGTGGGGATAGATGGCCGCCCATTTTCTCCGGTCCCATCGAACCTCGCCGCTGACGGGATTGCCATCGACGTAATAGTCCGCAAGTTCGGACAAAGCGGCCGGCACGTGCCCCCCGGACTCCGTTCCCCGGCGTTCCCCCAGCAAGTGCCCTTCCGCAATCTGGACGATGCGGAAAAAGTGCTCGGGCTCGTCGGCCACATGGAAGGGCGGCGTCAACGTGAGACACGCCAGCCCCAGCAGGGGCGCAATAGCCAGAAAAACGATCTCCGGCCGAATCCAATCCGTTGGTTTTCTCATTTTTCGAGTTCCCGTCCAGCCGGTTCGTCCGCGGTTCCATCCGCATTCACCATCTGGCCTTCATACAGCGTCACCCGCATGGTCTTGCGATAATAGGGCAATCCCGGGCCACCGAAGGCAATGCGCTCTGCGCGATTTGTCACATGTCCGGTTTGGATGAAGTCGGCCGTCTGCCGCAATTCGAACGGTAGAGGCAGAAACGATACCAACGTTTTTGAGGCTAGATTCTCCGGGATACATCGTCCTTCCACGACCAAGCCGTTCGCGAACGCCGCCCGCATGGTCACCGGAGGAATGCGGAAAAGCATCTTGGCCATACGCCCCCAAAGATTCAATTGCATTTCCGCGCCGATCAGAACCATCCCCTCCGTTGCCGGCAAGACAATGGTCCGTTCTGTTGCCGACTCCGCCGAGGCCAGCACGGTGTATCGAACGTTCCGGGCGATGGCGCGCCGTTTGAGCAGCAAGAAAGGCGCGGACACCGCATGAACGTCATAATGTTCATAGATCGTTGTCCAGGCCAAAGGCGACTCGATCAGCGGCCAGCGGCCATCCAGCACGCGCAAGCTGAAAACAATATAGTCTGGGGCCTTCACATTGTCCGCAAAAAACCGGGCGTTGCGGCCATCCAAAAAGGGGGCATGCGCGGTATACGCCTGAAGGACCGGCATCACCGCGAGGCGAACAGGGTTATAGGCCGCCAAGGAGAGTTCCAGCGGATAAAAGGCAACGGAATTCGTTCCAATCGATCGCAGGATGTCTGCCGGCAGCGGATCCGCGCCCTTCAGGGGGTTCGCGATCTTATCCGCCACGCCCAATATGGAGGAACCCCGGTTCCAGGTCGGCGCATAAACCACGCGATAATACTCCCGGCCTTTGCGGACAGCATCCGGGAGATCCAGCATGGGAAGCAACAGGAGCAATGCGGCACCCCCGGCCATGGCCAGCACCTTTGTTGCTCTGTTCCGTGAACCCGGCGAGGGCGGCGCGAACAAGATTATCAGGCTGAAAAACGACAGCGATGTATAGAGCACCACGTCAAAATGCCACATGTCCGCCCGTACGAGACCATGCTTCATGGCGAGCGCAACGCAACCGGCAAACAGAAAAACATACTGGGCGGCCGAACGGTTGCCCACCGCCAGCTGGAGCAGAACAACCGCATAGATTCCTCCACAAGCCAACGTCATCCATGTGTACAACGGTTCATTTACGAAGCTCATAGCCGAGCTGTAGCTGCCCATCAAAATCACGGCGCCCTTCACATATCCCCACAATCCCGCCCACGACGGGTGGTACAGGAGATATCCCGCGACGAATGCGCCCGGTATCCACAAGGGAATCCAGCAAAAGGTTCGCCATGTGCTCCGATCCTTGATGGCCCAGAAAAGCCAGAACATGCCGATCGCCGCGCAACAAGACAACGCCCCGGCAAACATGATGAATAATTGCAGCGTTGTCAGCGCACAGGCCCCCAGAAAATAACCCCGTTTATTCGGACTGAACCAGGCGATCGACAACAGAAGCAGCACCAGATAGAGCAGATAGCCGTCAAAGGGCGGGAGGGGCATCACCCACAACAGCAGACAAGCCGCCAGCATCCGTCCCGTGCCGATCGGTCTCCGGGATCGGGAGACGAATCGCCACAACAGCCAGACATGCCCGAAAACCAGGATGCCGGTGACGAACAGCGTGATCTCGATATTGCGGCCCACGCCGCAGGTGTAGGACAGGAAGCCGAGCGGACCGCAGGAAAACAGGATGTCGTCCCCAAATTTCCATCCGAGCGAGGCCGCCAGATTGATCACGTAAACCCAAGAGGAATCCAACCCGCTTTGGATGTAATCGATGTTGCGGGGCAGGAGAAAAGCCAAGCCCATGCCCAAGATCAGCGACAGGCGGAATGCCGTGGACTCCCAAATGGCCAGAATCCATTCCGTCGCGCCAGCCCATCTGGCCGCCGCGAGCGTACCCCTCTTGGATCCCCTTGTTTCGCCGTTACCGTCCGTCATCCTTGTCAGACCATAGCGAACCATTCTCCCCCCATCAAGGGTCTTTCCCCTGTCCCTTTCCCCTTGCGTTCCTCCTCGCCCCACGATATTTTAAACCCCCAACTGCAGTGCAGGCACAAAACGAACGGCCCGCGGGAACCATGCAAAAAACAAGTGCGGAAGTCGAGGAGGTTTGCGTCATCGGCGGCGGTCCGGGCGGCCTCACGGCAGCGCTTTCGCTGCTCAAACGGGGGGTGCCGGTGGTCGTGCTGGAAAAGGAATCCCGCCTGGGCGGGCTGGCTCGCTCCGTTTCCTTTTCCGGGAAGTCTTTCGATGCCTTCTACCATTTCATATGCCGGCCGGACACCGAGTTGATCGACCTCGTCAAAAGCCTCGGACTCGAAGCGAAATTACATTGGCGCCCTTCCCGGACAAGCTACTTTCAGCAAGGGCGTCTCTATGGTTTTACTACCCCCGTGGATCTCCTTCTGTTCGATCCCATCCCCTTTGGACAGCGCATCCGGTTCGGATGGAATGTGGTTCATTGCCGATACCGCAAAAACTGGCAGAAGCTGGACGGCATCAGCGCCCGAGAATGGATGATTGAACGAATCGGAAAGCAGGCGTACGAAAGCATATGGGATCCGCTTCTCCGGCTTAAGTTCGGGACCCATCACGACACCGTCTCGGCCGCCTGGATGTGGCATCGGATCCATCGCGTGGCCAGATCGCGGAATCGGTTGTGGGAAAAGGAAATGCTCGGGTACTTGGAGGGGGGAATGGATACCCTGACCAGCCGGTTGGCGGCGGAAATCGAAAGGCTTGGCGGACACATCCTGCTGGATTCCCGGGTGGATGGAATTGTCGCGGAGGCGGGGCACGTGCGAGGCGTGCGCATCGCCGGGCAGTCCGGCATGCGGCCTTGTCGGCAGCTCTATTCCTCCATTCCGCCCCCTTTTCTTGTGGACTGGATTTCCGATGCCGTTGCCCCCGATAAACAGGGAGAATTGACCGCCATGAGGGCCACGCCCTACATCGGCGTCGTGTGCGCGCTGCTGCGTCTCGCACATCCGGTCGCCGACGGCTTCTGGACCAACGTCAACATCCCGGGACTGCCGGTGAACGGACTGATTTCGTATACCCATCTCAATCCCCTCGCCGATCCGGACGGATTGCATTTGGTCTATATTCCGTCTATGTGCCTCACGAGGATAATCGCTTTTGCGCAGATGATAAATCCATCCTCCGGGATTGCGTCTCCGCCCTGCGCATCGTACAACCCGCTTTCAAGCCGGACTGGGTCATGGATTGCGTGATTTCAAGGTCCACCTATGCTCAGGCCATTTGCGGAATTGGCTTCGGCCCGAAGCGTCCGGACCCGCGCGGCCCTTTGGGGGGGCTTTATCTTTCGGATTCGAGCCAATTGTATCCCGAGGACCGTTCCGTGAGCGGCGCGATTCAGCTTGGGTTGAAGGTGGCCGCTATGATCGATGCGGACCGCCGCACGGGAAACGCCCATGCCTAGGATCATGCTTGTCCTGCCGCCCGCCCCGGCGCACTACGTGGTTCCCCCGGTTGGGTTGGGCTATCTGGCAACCAGTCTGCGGCAACAGGGGTTTTCGGACATTGCGATTCTGGATGGGCAAAAGCTTCGGTTGACGCGCAAAACCTTTGTGGAAATTCTTCTGCGCGAGCAACCCGATTTCGTCGGCATTCAAGTGTTTAGTTCGGGATTCACCACGGCGCGCCGGGCAGCGCAATTGGTCAAGCAAACGCTGCCTGCAACCGTCGTCATCGTGGGAGGGCCCCATGTGACGGCCACGGCGGAACGAGCGTTGCTGGATCTGCCGGAAGCGGATTACGGGTTCTGCGGGGAAGCAGAACCCGGCCTGCCCCTGCTGCTGAAACCGGGCGCCGGAAGGTCGATGGAAACATTGGCCGGAATCCCCGGCTTGATCTACCGGGACGGCAATGTCATCCGCACCAATCCGCGCGCGATTGTCCAGGACTTGGCGTCGCTCGGATTCCCGGCATGGGATTTGATGCCGCCAAACACCTACCCCGACTCGCCCCAAGGGGCGATCTACCGGAATTTTCCGACAGCCCCGGTCCTGACCAGCCGCGGATGTCCATACGATTGCACGTTCTGCGGATCGCCGGTCAATATGACGCGCCACTATCGCACGCGTCCGATTGCCCACGTGCTGGATGAAGTGGAATTGCTCTGCCGCCAATACGGGGTTCGCGAAATCCATATCATCGATGACATGTTCTCGCTTCAGAAGGAGCGGGTGATCGCGTTTTGCGATGGGCTCGTCGAACGCCAGCTTCAAATCAGCTATACCTTCCCCAACGGCCTGCGCCTGAACTCGCTGGACCGGGAAATGCTGCTTCGCATGAAGGAAACCGGTGTCTATGCGTTCACCGTGGGCATCGAGAGCGGCTCGGATCCTATTCTTCAGGCAATGAAAAAGGGCCTGACGACCGATTTCATCCGCCGACAGGTGACGTTGATCGCCGAGTGCGGACTTGAACCAAGCGGATTTTTCATCCTGGGCTTTCCAGGCGAAACCCGGGGGGACATGGAGGCCACCTTGCGATTCTCCAGAAGCCTGCCTCTTGTCCGAGCTCACTTCAGCAATTATCTTCCCCTTCCCGGCACCGAATCCACGCGGGAACTGTACGAACGGGGAGAAGTGCAGCCCGGCAATTGGGATGCGCTGGCCTACTACGAAACGCCCTACGCCCCCGAGGGCATGACCCCTTCCGGACTGAAGAAAATCCAGCGAAAGGCCTTTCTGCGGTTCTACCTGCGCCCCCGCATTCTTCTGAGACTGGTTTTGGAGGTCCAGTCACTTCGACATCTCCGCGGCCTTGTTCGACGCGCTCGCGACTATCTGCTTTCGCGTGACCGGAAAGAGACTTTTCTGACCTAAGACGGATGGGCCCCGACAGGCCGGAATTCTCGTGCCCTCTCTATTGACCGGCTTTTTCCCTTCCCCCTTTCCCTGTCCGATCCATCTTGAATCCCGTCTCCCTTCGTCGGTATATTTGCGGCTATGAAACCGCCTGAGAATCCCGCCCCGGCACGAATTTCTCCCGCCGGACTCATGCCGATTCTGTTGGCGCTGTTGCTTTTTTCCTTCGTCTTCGCCCTGTTTTCTCCATCGTTGGGCTACAAACTGGTCGGATTGGACGACATCACGTACGTCTCGAACAACACCGTCGTGCACGAAGGGCTGTCGGCTTCGGCGATCCGCAGGGCCTTCGCGTTCGACAATCCGACGGCCACGATGTACATACCGCTGCTGTGGATCTCCTATATGGCCGACATCGAATGGCTGGGAGCAACGCCCGACCATCCCCGGGGCTTCCATTTCACCAACATCCTCCTCCACGCCCTCAATGCGGCTCTTCTGTTTTACCTCCTCTTTGTATTTTGCGGGAATCCGTGGCGCGCGTTTTTCTTCGCGGCGCTGTGGGCCGTTCATCCCCTGCGCGTCGAATCCGTCGCCTGGGTCACCGAGCGGAAAGATGTGTTGTCCGGATTCTTCGGCCTGCTGTGCATTGGGGCCTACTTGTGGGCCGGCCGGGGAAAAAGCCCGAGTGCAGACCGGTCGCCATCGCCCTTCCGCCTCTCCATTCTTTTTCGACTTCTTTCCCTGCTGTTTTTCGCCCTCGGATTATTGGTCAAACCGTCGTTGGCCCCCATCCCCTTCGTCCTCCTGCTCCTCGACTTTTGGCCCTTGCGCCGTTTTGAATGGGCCGGCCCCTCCGGGCGCCGGACCGCAGCGCGGCTCTTGCTCGAAAAAACACCCTTCTTTCTGTTGGCGGGGCTGGCCGCCTGCGTAACGGTTTTGGGCCACCACGCCGTCAGCGGGGAAATCCCGATGCCGCTTCTGCTGCGGATCCAAGCCGTTCCTCTGACGTACGGATTCTATCTGTACAAGACCGTTTTTCCCTTCCAGTTGACGGTTCTGTATCCCCCCTTGACCTCTTGGGCCGCGCCTTGGCCGCTGGCCGCGCTGGCCTTGCTTGCGTTTGGCCTGCTGGCTGCGCTCACTTGCCAGATTGGGGCGGCGCGCAATCGATCCCCCCACCAAACCGTCGGCTGGGGCTGGTATCTCGCCATGCTTCTGCCGGTTTGCGGCATCGTCCCCATTCCGGCCAACGACGTCGCCGATCGCTTCAGCTATTTCCCCGCGATCGGCCTTGTGGTCGCCCTTCTCTTTCTCGTTCCGTCCCGCCGCCCACCCACTCATTCCGCCTGGCGTCGGCTTCGCCCCGTCGTGGCCCCTGCCCTCTTGCTGGCTCTTGCGCTGATGACGTTGCGCCAATTGCCCGTCTGGAGAAACACGTCCACTCTGTTTGGCCGGATTCTGGACGTCTTTCCCGCCCACGCCTCCGCGCTGGAAATCCAGGCCGGAAACCTGATGCGAACCACCGGCGATTTCCGGCAAGCCGACGAACTGGTCTCCAGGGCTCTGCAGGCCAACCCCAACCACTGGAAGGCCCTGATTGCCAAAGCCCAATGCCTCTCAGTGCTGGAAAGCCCCGCCGCGGCCCAGCGGTTGCTCCAACAGATGGCTCCGCCGACTTCCCGATTTACCCTTTCCGATTGGCGACGGGATCTCGCCCGCTATGCGCTCATGCTTGGCCAAACCGGCGACGCCATCCAACACGCCGATCAAGCCCTGTCGCTGTTACCCCCCCACGACCTCACCCAAACCCCCATTCTTTTCCTGGCCATTGCCGCCGCCTATGAAAGCGGCAACATGCCCCTCGCCCTTTCCTATGCCCAGCGGTACCCCCCCTACGCAACAAAAACCTCCTTGGAACTGGCCGATCTCCTTCCCCACTTCATCTTCCAATGGATCGCCGGCTATCGCCGCGATGCCTATGCGTTCTTCCAACGGCTGGCCCAAACCTATCCCAACCGCCCGGATCTTCTCAACAATGTCGTTTGGGGTCTGGCTACCGCCGACTGGTCCCCGGCCGACCCGCGCGAAGTCTTGGAGGTGGCCCGGCAACTTGTGGCCATGCTCCCGGCCCCTCATCCGGGCATTCTGGATACGCTGGCCGCGGCCCAAGCCAATGCCGGCGACTACGATGCCGCCATCCACACCATGCAGGAAGCTTTGTCCATGTTCCCCGCCGATACCAATGCCGAACTGCTTCCGTTCAAGGAGCGCCTCGCCTCCCGCCTGACGCTCTATGAACAACGTCTCCCCTATCGGGAAAACGCATTTATCCGGATGTACGCAACCCAGTTCGGCCCGTTGACTCCGCTGAACGATTCGAAATCCAAATGACCGCTTTGCGGCCCCACCATCGTTGTCTTCTCGGTCTTCTGCTTTTCGGCATGGTTTTGGCGCTGTTTTCCCCTTCTCTCCGGTACGGGTTGGTTGATTTCGATGATCACATCTACGTCGCGAGCACGCCCCTTGTCATGGAAGGGTTTTCTCTTCCCCATGTGCGTTCGGCGTTCATCTCTTTCCAGCAAGGCACCTATGCACCGTTGTTGTGGATTTCCTATGGACTGGATGCCGCCTTGCTGGAAGCCGCGCCGACGGCCCCCGGGGGCTTCCACTTCACCAACGTGCTTCTCCACGCGCTGAATTCCGTCCTGCTGTTCCTTCTGCTCTTCGCCTGCGGCAAGAAACCTTGGCGCGCGTTTTTCTTCGCCGCATTGTGGGCCTTCCACCCCCTGCGCGTCGAATCCGTCGCGTGGATCGCCGAACGCAAGGACGTTCTGTCCGGTTTCTTCGGGTTGCTTTGCCTTTGGACGTATGTCCGGGCATGGCCGCAAAAGACCGGAACTTCTGCTTCCGCGCGGGGCGTCTTCTTGCGGACAGGCATTCCCCTGCTCTTCTGTGCACTTGGACTTCTCGTGAAGCCTTCGCTGGTCCCGATTCCGGGGGCGCTCCTCCTGTTGGATTTCTGGCCATTACGACGCCTGGACCCGACGTTCCGATCTGTCCGCGCGCGCGCTCCGCGCTTGCTGGCCGAAAAAATCCCCTTTTTCCTTCTGGCGGCCCTGGCGTCGTTCGGCGCATCGGCCGCTCATCAGGCGATGTCCGGGCTACCGGACGTGCCGTTGCCCGTGCGGCTATCCGCCATTCCCATCCACTACGTTTTTTACTTGGCGAAGACCGTGTTCCCTCGCCATTTGTCGCCCCTGTATCCCGATCTGGACACACATCTTCTCGCCGTGGTTCTATCCAGCCTCCTTCTGCTTGCCCTCACGGCATGGGTCTGGCGCGCCCGCCAGCCCCGCCCCGAACGACTGGCGGGCTGGCTTTTGTTCCTTGGTTTCCTCGCACCGGCCATCGGTATAGTCCGATTCGGAGCCCAATCCATCGCCGACCGTTTCACCTATTTCCCGGCCATCGGACTGTCCATCGCCTTGCTTTACCTGTGGCCGTCGTCGAATCCGCGGCGGACAGGCGTGCACTTCTTCCGCCTGTGCATTTCATTGGCCGTTCTGGGCGGCTTGGCAACCGCCACGGTTCGCTTGTTGCCGGCATGGCGTTCCCCCTCTTCATTCCATGCGCATATCCTTGCGATTTTCCCCAACAACCCCCTGGCCCTCGAAATGCGTTCTTCCTATTTGATCCGAACGGCCGGGAACTTCACCCAAGCCGATGAGGGATATGACCGCATCCTTCAGGCTGGCGCCTACAACCACCACGTGCTGGTCGGCAAAGCCCAATGCTTGTCAATGCTTCAAGGTCCCGCGGCGGCAAAAGCCTTTCTTCTCCAAGCTCCCGCCTCCGACAATCCCTATGCCCAAAACGCCCTGCTTTGGGACATCGCCCGCTATTCCTTGATGCTCCGCCAATACGACGATGCCATCCGCGTGGCGCAGCACGCCCTGCAACTTCCCTCTGAAATCCAAGCCGCGCCCGCCTATCTCCACCTTCTCGTCATGGCCGCCGCCTTTGAAAAAGAGGACCTCTCCCTGGCCCTGGCCCACGCCCGGCGATTCCCGGCCTATGCCGACAAATCCTCGCTCGAACTTGCCGACCTTCTCCCCTACTATCTCCACCAATGGAGCGTCTTTCATCGCGCCGACGCCTATGCCTATTTTCAACGCCTCATTCAAACCCATCCGGATCAAACCGGGCTGCTCAACAATATCGCCTGGGGGCTCGCAACGGCCGATTGGTCCCCCGCCTCTTCGGCCGAGGTCCTGTCTCTGGCCCAGCAGGTCTGTGCGACGCTTCCCATGCCCACCCCCGGCGCGCTGGATACTTTGGCCTCCGCCCAGGCCAACGCTGGGGATCATTCCGCCGCCATTCAAACCGTCCAAGAAGCGCTGGACCTGCTGCCCGACGGATCCGATTCTCGAACGTCCGCGTTCCGCGAACGCCTGCTTGCCCGCCAAAACCTCTATCGGCAGAATCAGCCCTATCGGGAAAAGGCCTTCTCGCGCCTGATGGCCCTGCAATTCGGCAAAGGCCTGCCCGTCACCAACGAGAACCCCGCGCCATGAAAACCACTACTCTCCAAATCCTGCTGCTTTCCCTGCTGCTTTTCGCCGCCACGTTCGCGCTGTTTTTTCCGGCAACTTCCTTCTCGCTCGTCAACTTCGACGACCCGGTGTTCATCATCCACAATCCCATCATCTTCAACGGATTTTCCTGGAGTGCACTGGGGAGCGCATTCACCCGGCTTCACGGCGACGAATGCATGTACGTGCCCCTGCTGTGGGTTTCCTATCTGCTCGACCTCAGGTTTTTTGGATCGGCCGCCGATCCTTGGGGATTCCACTTCACCAACGTGTTCCTCCACGCGCTCAACGCCGTGACGCTGTATCTGTTGCTCTTCGCCTTCTGCAAGAAACCCTGGCGCGCGTTTTTCTTCGCCGCCCTCTGGGCCCTCCACCCCCTGCGCGTCGAATCCGTTGCCTGGGTCACGTCGCGCAAGGACGTGTTGTCCACCCTGCTGGCTTTGTTGTGCATCGGCTCCTACGTCTGGGCCTGGAATCAAAAGACCGACGCGGCCGCTCGCCCCGCCCTCCGGCTTCATCTGGCCTCGTTCCTGTTCTTCGCCCTCGGGCTTCTGGTCAAGCCCATGTTGGTCACCATTCCCTTCCTGCTTTTGCTGCTGGATGTGTGGCCCTTGCGCCGCGTCGAGTTTTCGCTGCGTTCCATCCGGGACGCCGGCCCCCGGCTGCTATTGAACAAACTGCCCTTCTTCCTCTGTGCCGGCGCCGCCGCCTTCGCCGTCTATCTCACCCAGACCAAGGCCATTTCCACGATCCCGCTTTGGGCACGGCTCTATTTCATCCCCGCAAACTACGTTTTCTATCTCCATAAATTTTTCTGGCCCATCCGTCTTTTCGCCATGGTACCCCGCGCTCCGGTGGCCCTGGCCTCCTTTCTGGGGGCGGCCGGCATTCTTGCCGCCGCCACGGCCTGGGTGTGGATGCGCCGGCGAAACCAGCCCCACGAACTCGTCGGTTGGCTGGCGTTTCTGGGTCTTTTGTTCCCCGTCATTGGCATCGTCGTCATCGGCATTTATCCCGTGGCCGACCGTTATTCCTACTTGCCGGCCATCGGCCTCTCCATCGCCTTCCTCTTCCTGCTGCCTTCCGGCAGCTGGCCGGCCCTTCCGCGGCGTTTGTTCCACGTGGCGCGCGCCGGCGGTGCCCTCTCCATCCTTCTGATCCTGGCCGTTCTCACCTCGCGTCATCTGCCCACCTGGAAAAACAACGACGCGCTCTATGCCAACGTGGCCCGGCATTCTCCCGGCCACTACGCCGCCATCCACCATCAGGCCCGGGAGACGTTCTTCGCCAAAGGAGATTTCGCCGCGGCCGACCGCATGGCCGATCAACTCTTGCAGCTCAAGCCAACCGTTTCGTTCGGTTTGGTTCTCAAGATCCTTTGTCTTTCGCAGTTGCAATCCACCGAAGCGGCCCTTGAATTCGCCAAGGCGCATTATCCTCCCAGCGACAATCTCGGCAATCCGGGCGTCTACGAAGGTTACCTGACCGATCTCGCCTTTTTCGCCGGCCAATATGACGTGGCCAACCACTACATGCAGGAGACCTTTCGCCGAAGCGTGTTTGAACCCAAATCGCAAGAACAGCTCGATGCGCTGGCCATGCTTCTCGCCCACCGGCAAGGCAACGAATCCGCCGCGCTCGCTCATGCGGCCCGGATCCCCGCGCTCAAGCACAAAACCCGGCTCGCTCCCGAGGATTTTTTCATTTCCTACACCACGCTTTGGGCGGCGGGATTGTATGCCCAGACCTTGCCGTTCTTCCAGGACCTCGTCCGAACCTGCGCCGACCGCCCCGATGTTCAGAACAACGCGGCTTGGCTGCTGGCCACCACGGCGGGGTCCCCGGCGGATCCGGCCGAGGTCATTCAAATGGTCCGGCAAGCGCTGGCCAACGCCCCCAACCATCCGGTCATCCTCGACACCTTGTCGGTCGCCTTGGCCAATGCCGGCGATTTCGAGTCCGCGCTCCAGACAGCGCTTCAGGTGGAAGATTTCCTGAAGACGTCGAAAGCTTCCGATGCCCCCAACATGTTGCGCGGCGTCCAAAAACGCATCGCGCTGTATCGGAAAAACAAGCCCTACCGCGAATTTTCCACGACCCGGCTTCTATACGCCCCGTGAGCATCAGACGCCGCCCCCCCATTTTCTCCCGCCGGGTCAATCCTCTTTCCGATCCATTTCGCCGCCCATTATAGAATCCTGCGGGAAAGGCGGCGGGGCGGTCTTGCGATCCACTCCGAACGGCCGTCCCTGCGTGACGGTTTTCGGCGCGGGGACCCGCGTGGTTTTCCATGTTTTTGGCAACGCCTTCTTGCTCCCCCATCCGTCTGCAACTTCATATGTGCCGCTGTCCGTTCCCTCCAGCCATGCGTTATAGGGCCACAGTTCGCAGTAGAATCGTCCTTGGGTCGCTCCCGCATCATCGAATCCCAACCAATAGTGATACGCCGTCAAGCCAATGAACAGAACCACGTGCAGGCTGTTGGCCGTTCCCAATTCCTGTCCGACCCAGGTGATCGCTCCGCTCTCCACCGGGACGCTGTTGGACACCCTCGCCCACATCCCGGTTCCGCCCGTGAAATCCAGCCAGTATTGCATGTCCATGTCGGTGTGGGCCGCGCCGATCCGGATTTTCCCGGGAAACAGGCTCGCCGTCATCTTCGGATACACGGCCTGCGAACCGACCAAAAATCCCATCTGGCTGCCCATCCCCGGAATGGAATCCAGCGCGATGTCCCTCCAAATTTCGTTGGTGTCCGTGTTCCAGTCCCCCGCCAGGACCGACCAAGATCCGGCCGCCAGGTTGGAGATGCTGGAAAGGCAGGCCCGGCTTTTAGGGCTTGTCTCGAACGACAGGCGGGTCGTTGCATTGCTCACCCGGCTGAATCCCAGCGGCATTTCCTCGATGCTGGGCAATTCGCTGCGGGCCGTGGTCAAGGCGGCCGACTCATCCGGCGTCATCGCCTCGTCCCGGATCGCGATTTGCGCGGCCACCCGGCCGCTCCCGTTGGTCACCTCGTTCAAGATGGTTTCCACCACCGCCATCCCCGCGCCGGTGACCGCTCCGAACCCCGTCCAGCCGCTTCCTAGAAACGGGGCATTGGTCAACATCAGCGCCAATTCCCCGCCGCCGCTGTGCGGTCCATCGAATTCCGCCATGGCCAGAATTCCGCGGACCAGGTCCACCCCGTTGGTCGTTTCATCCAAGATGGTATATCCCGGCCCCTCCCAGTATTCGACGCCACCGGCCCCTGAATACGGGCGCAATCCGCCCAACAGCGCCAGGGTCCCTTCCGTGGCGTAAAATTGGAATCCGTCGTAATAGGCCACCCCGGACGGGCCGCCTTGCACCGCCCCTGTGACCGGATCTCTCCAAGTTTGCGTTCCATCCACCAAGCCAAGAAAATTCGCCACGGCCCGCGGCGCCCGCAAAGCGTCCAATTCCACGGTGAAAGAGCCTTGGGGCACCGTGAAGTCCGCATAGATCGCGGCGCGGGTCTGCGCCACCGTCAACAGGGCCGCAAAAAGCGGGGCAAATAGGCAAGAGGCGCGAAAGTTCATGGGGGTTATATATCACCCCGCCCGTCCCTCCGCAACCTAACCATCCCCGGGGCCCTTTTCGCGCCAAGACCGCGCCATGGTGCGGTGCTCGCTGAGCGCGGCGGCTGTTTGTCCCGCCCCGGTCCGGCGCGCCCAGCGGGCGCACCTACAATAAACACTCGTGTTGGAAATTGAATGTTTCTTGCTACACATTGCCCCCACCCGCGCCCCCCCTCCCTTACCCTATCCGAATAATCTGTTAAATCCGTAGCTTTCCCTCTGTCCCCTGTTCCTCCAGACTCCGGACATCGGACCTCCAACCTCGTTCTCCCCCTCCCCTTTTCCAACAATTCCTGGATATCGGATGTTGAATCGGCTATACCCCGTCTGTGCCATTTTGCTATGCTACTCACATGCGTCGATGGCGTAAAGAATTCCGCTGGTTGTATCTCCTTGGCGTCATCGTCTTATTGACCGTTTGGCACGGTGGCAGCCTTTGGCTCACTGATCGGGGCATCCGCAACGTGGAAGAGCAGGTGTTCTCACGCCCTGTAGTCTCCAGCGAAGCCAAACCCTGGCACGCCATGCGCTTTTTTGGCGACCCGGATGCCTATCAGTGGCTTTCCCTGGCGCGTGACCTTCGGGCATCCGGTGGCCTGCGCATGCGTCAGACCGCAGCCGACAACACCCCTTTTGGCCGCGAGGTGCATTGGGCTCACCTCCCCATCTGGACGCTGGCCGCTCTTGCCCAAACCTTCGAACACCTGGTGGACTTGTCCTCTCCGGTCGCCCTGGAATGGGCCGGTCGCGCTCTGATGCCCCTGATTGGATTCCTGTACGGCGTCGCGCTCTTCCTGATTCTGGCACGCAGGCTCCATCCATGGCTCGCCGGCCTGGCGACCGTGGCCATCGCGATTTCCAGCCTCTACGATTTCCACCCCTTGCGGCCGGATCATCACGGCTTCCAAACCGCCTTCGCTGTCGCAGCCCTGCTCTTGTTCATGACCAGTGGCATGGGCTGGACCACGTCCCGACGCAATCAGAAAGCCCCACTCCGCAATCAGCCGCCAACCTACCCCTCCGCCCGGCGATATTTACTGGCTTCCGGTATTTGTTCCGGAATGGCCCTCTGGCTGGGCGCAACGGTCTTCACCTTTTTCCTGTTCGCTCTGGCGACGGGAACCGCCTTGGCCTTGCTGACATCGCCCTCCCCGCCGACGTGCCGCGTCGACCTCCACTTTTACCCGAACCTGTATCGCCAATGGGGCCTGGCCGGAGCCGGCTGCGCGCTCTTATTCTATCTGCTGGAATATGCCCCCGGCCCCTTTTCCATGCGCCTGGAAGTCAACCATCCGGCCTATGCCCTCTGGTTTTTGGGCACGGCCGAATGCCTGCGTGCCCTGGCCCTCTGGAAGCACGATCACGCGGCCTTTCAACGGCGCGACCTGGGGATGGCACTGGTGGGCACAACTGGCGCCGCCCTGCTTCCCCTCCTCCTGCTGTTCGGACCCGGCGCATGGGTGATCCCACGCTCGCCGCTCATGCTCCAACTCCACTCGCGCTACATCATCGATTTCTTGCCGCCGTGGCATGTCGCCCCGCTCCCCGTCTATCTGGAACATGCCCCCATCCTGCTTCTGGGCGGACTGACTCTGGCGCTCGCCAGATATGCAGATCGTCATCAGGGCATCCCCTTCTTCTGCCGCCCTCCCCTGATCGTGCTCGGTGCGGTGTCGCTGATGATGGGTCTGCTCTATCATTGGCAATGCCGGTGGTTCGCTTTTCTGCCACCTGTGGTCACAATCTTCTCCATTTATCTCGTGTCCGCCATGAGTCAAGCCCGACAGGACGCTCCCCCCTCCCGCCGCCCGGCAGCCTGGCTGCCCATCGTACTGGCCGGCCTGATCTGTGCCCAGGCCGCACACGCCGCCTTCCGGGATCTGCGGCCGCTAGTCCAGATGTTCCGCGCCGAACACATGGACGCCGGCTGGCTCCAATTCATGCTCCAGCGCAATGCCATCCTGCAACTCAAGGCCGCATCCGGCGGCGAACGCATGCGGCTCATTCTACCCGTGGCCATGGCACCCGCCGCCCATTATTTCGGCTTGGGCGATGCCGTGGCATCCCTCTATTGGGAAAACGAAGAGGGCTTGGCGGCCACCGCAGAATTTTTGGGCGACCCGCTGCCCGGCCAGCGAGCCCGTCAGGTGGTCCGGGAACGCCGCCTCACCCACCTGCTGGTGGATTCCAGCCAGCGCGACACCCGGATGTTTTACCACTTGTTATACGGCAAGGCCGATGCCCCGGACTTCCAGCAAACCCTGGGCGGGGCACTGAGCCAGCCGACGGATGCACGCCTCCCCGACTGGCTCTGTCCCGATCAGCGGCTCACGGACATCGCCTCACAAGCCTGGTATATCTACATCCCAGCCAATCAGACATGGGCCCAGTTCCATCTGCCCCTGCAGGTGGTTGCCTTCCAACCATGAATCCCGGTTGAACCCCCAAGCGCTCTGAGATTCGCAAAGAGAAGCAACAAGGGGGCCGAGGAGTTTTCCACGCTATGGAAAACTTTTTGACGATTTTTCCACACTATGGAAAATTTCTTTCCACAGCATGGAAAACTTTGTCCCCCGCCTCGAACGACCGACCTCGCCACCCCTCCCCATTCGTTAAATTTACGTCATTCGCAGTGGGGCTCCTCGGTTGTTTCCTACTCGTATTCCGCCCTGGTGCTGCGCTCGCTGAGCGCGGCGGCTGTTTGTCCGCCCTGATCCGGCGCGCCCAACGTGCGCACCTACAGAAAAACCGGCGGGCCATACCCCATTCTAACGGGTCCTACGCTTGCAGTCCCATTGCGCCACTTGTGTCTTTTACGTCAACGGCTCCTCTCTCTTTCACTTTTCAAGGCTTCGTGGTTTTCGCAGGTGGACTCTTCCGGCGGCTCCGGCTGCCCTCTGGCCATCGACTGTTGTCGAACAACAGCCTTGTCCATGGTATCCTTTACCGCCATCTCGACCCCCGGCTCCAGGACACCGCCTCCCGCCCGAATATGCCGCACCAGTTCCGCAGCGCGCCGGGCCAGCCTGAGCGCTTGGTCTACCTGCCGGGGCGTGGCCGCCGGGTCCGTCGCCCAAATCCAGGCCAGATTGTTCAGCGCCCGCAGGTTGTCCGGCTGGAGGGCCAGCGCCTGTTGCAGATGTTCAACGGCTTCCTCGTTCCGCCCATCAACCGCACAGGCAAATCCAAGGGCGCCATGCGCCATCGCATTTTGCGTGGTCACGTTCAAGGCATGAGTAAATAACGTCTCGCTGCTCCGCCAAACTGCTGTTTGCCGCCACGAAAGCAGCAGCAACGCCAAAATGGCAACCCCAACGGCGATTCCCGCGCACGTTTTCATACGGCTCCAGGGAATCCGTTCGATTCCCATTCCCACGCCCCATACCAGAGCCACGGTCAGGCCAATATGCGGCAAATAGGAATACCGGTCTGCCCAGGCCGCGCCGCCCACCTGCACCAGTCCGATCATCGGCACCAGCGTCCCCAGGAACCACAACCAGCCCATGAGCCACCACGGTCGCCGCCGCCCCCCCGCGATAGCCAACCCCGTGACAACCATCAACAACGCCCCCGCACCCCACACCGTGCCCGGCGCAATTCCTGCTCCCGGGTGTGGATAAAACACCGCCAGTTCCACCGGCCAAAACAACGTACGCACATATTCGCCACAGGCCACCATTCCATTTGCCACTCGCACACCGGGCGAATATCCCGCCGCGGTCCGCACCGCACCGCCCGCATGCTGGACTTGATAGGTGATCGCACTGATGGCGACCGCCATCAGGAACAGCGGCCATTTTTCCAGGACGAGTTTCCAAGCCGAAGCCTCCGGCTCGCACCCAAAATCATTTTCGGAATTTCTGTCGCCGTTCATGCTTCGGAAACAGCCCGGCTCGGCAGGGACGCCTCGCCCTACCTTCCGAATGGGTAGGGCGAACCCTCCGGGTGAGCCAGCCTTGATCGCCGGACGGAATCGTCCGACAAAAAACGAAATCCGTCCCAGCGGCCACGCATCCGCCAGCAACAGCACGAACGGCAACGTCACCCACGTCGGTTTGGCCATCAGGCTCAAGGCGAAGAAAGTCATGACGACCGCCATTCGGGATTTGCTGTTGCCGGGGGCGTTGACTCCGGTGGATTCCGCCGCCGGCCGGCCATACGCCCCCAGCGCCAGCAATCCGAAAAACGCCGCCAGCACATCCTTGCGCTCCGAAATCCATGCCACGCTTTCCGTCCGCAACGGATGCACCATCCACAACGCCGCCGCGATCAGCGGCCACGCAAACCGTCCGGTCCATCTCCGCAGCACCCAAAACAGCAGAACCCCGTTCAGCGCATGCAGGAGCACGCTCGTGGCATGATATCCCCACGCCTCACCCCCGCACCATTCCGTATCCGCCATCAGCGACAGCCACGTCAGCGGATGCCAATTACCGGCGTGGCCTGTCGTGAAAGCCCAGCTCACCCCTTCCCACGACAGCCCGGAACGCACGTGTGAGTTGTTGAACACGTACAAATCGTCGTCAAAGTGGACAAATCCGCAGTGCAGAGCCCCGCCAAACGCAACACCCCCCAGGAGCAACAACAGCAGCGCCGCCGCCGCAGTCCGCCACTTGTTCGCCTTCCGTCCAACCGTCATGGTGTCATTCTAGTCCAAGCCCTGCCGCCAATTCAAGGTCGTGGGTCGATCCTTCAATAACACCATCCTCCCGGGTACTGCGCTCGTTGAGCGCGGCGGCTGTTTGCCCCGGTCTTCTTCCGCCCTGCGCACCCAGCGGACGCACCTGCAGGAAAACCATTGGGCCTGCGCGGCGAATGGGAAGCCATCGGGGCAATAAAAAGAGCGGCCCGAAGGCCGCTCTTTGGTTCACCCTGAAATCAGGATTACTTGCGGATCTTGCGACGCAGGACCATCGCCAAGGCGCCAAGGCCCAGCAGGCCCATCGTCGCCGGCTCCGGAATCGCCGTGGGCGCGATGTCGCCATTCAGCGTCATGGCGCTGTTGATGTAGAACGAGCCGCCGGTGTTGCTGAACGTTTCCGCCGTGCCCGAACGGACCGTGCCGCCCGTCGTGTCCGCGCGCAGAGAAACCACGTCGCCACTGTTGATGGTGCCGAGGTCGCCGCCTGTGCCCGCGCCGAAGCTGCCGCCCGGGGTCTTCCCGCGATCAACGGTGTCCACCAGCGTGGAGCCCACGAACCAGTTCAGCACGTTCGGCCCCGTCGCAGAGCCCGTATAACTGCCGGCGATGACGGCGTTGTTGATCACGCCTTCCTCGGCTCCGAACATAATGGACGAAACGGTGAATTGGAATCCGCCGCCCGTGTGCATGCTGTTCATGCCCCAGATGGACGTGCCCGTAGTCGCCGCGCCGCCATACACCGACAGGTCGCTCACTGTGGCGCCGTCGGTGCCATCCGTCACAGCACCGCCCGCCGTCTCCCACGTCGCCAGCAGTTCGGCCTGTGCCACGGATGCAACCGCCAGAATGGCCAATGCGATCAATAATTTCTTCATTATCGTCTCCTTGTTGTTCATTTATTTTTTTTAAATCGCCCTTCGGAGAAAACCCTTCTCCAACGCTGTGACGAGTTGTACCGCACATCGCGCTTTCTTGTAAAGGGAAAAATACACTTTTTTCCAAGGCCGATCTTAACAAAATCTTCACATTTTCTGCCTTTTCACGGTTCCCCGTTCGTACACGTTTTACCTGCCTGTTTTTGCCGATTTATGCAGGCCTGCCGCCTGTCGGACCGCTCCATTTTTTGATGCCCCCAACTTTTTTACGCAATTTAGATACCGATTTTTTCCATGTCGTGGAAAAAATTTACCAGTTTTTTCACGGTGTGTAGAGGGCCGCCCGTGAATGGCAGCAAAATCGCGGCGGGCGGGTGAATGCCCGGACACGATGCTAGGCCTGGGTGCCGGATGTCGGCGCGGACTTCGTAAACAGCCGGTCGGAGGCCAGGCCCATCTTCGCCAGGCGGTAGGTCAGGCCCACGCGGAGGCAGCCGAAGCCGTAGCGAACGCTGCGACGGAAGTTGATGGAGGAGGCCTCCGGAAAATACAGCGTGGGGCAGCTGACTTCGGCGATGAACACGCCGGACCAGAGGATCTGGGCCAGCATCTCGTTGTCGAAGACGAAGTCGTCGGAGTTGTTCTCCAGCGGCAGGCGTTCCAGCAGCCGTCTCGAAAAAGCCCGATAGCCGGTATGATACTCTGAGAGCTTGGCGCCCAGCAGGAGGTTTTCCGCAAACGTCAGCGCGCGGTTGGCCACGTACTTCCATTTGGGCATGCCGCCCTTCAGCGAGCCGCCGCCGAGGATGCGCGAGCCCAGCACGCACTCGTAGAGCCCTCCGGCGATCAGGCTGGCCATGGCGGGGATCAGTTTCGGGGTGTACTGGTAGTCGGGATGCACCATGATCACGACGTCGGCCCCCTCCGCCAGCGCCAGCCGGTAGCAGGTCTTCTGGTTGCCGCCGTAGCCGCGGTTTTTTTCGTGGACGTGCACCAAGACGTTCGGCAAGTCCCGGGCCATGGCGGCCGTCTCGTCGCGGCTGG
>CAZHSS010000001.1:0-35253 GCA_964535205.1 uncultured Verrucomicrobiota bacterium | reverse complement strand
TGACCGCTCCCTGTCCACTCTGTCCACTATGAAGAAATTTGTCTTACGCCCCCGATTCCCAGAAAGGCCGTTTTCCGGTTGACTTTGCCCCGGTGCAAGTAGTGGAACATGACCCCGATGAACATGAAGATGAGGTAGCGCGAAGCCGTGAGGGTCACCATGCCCAGCCGATAGAGCGAGTGGTTGGACTTTTCCCAGCCCGGAAGTAGCCGGTCCAGCGCCAGGGCCAGCAAAAACAAGGCGACCGGTCCGCCGAACGCTTTGAGGGAATAGCGCCGGAGCCAGACGATGAGGACGGCGCAGAGGAAATAGAACTTCATCTCGATTTCCAGCGTCCAGACGATGAAGTCGATGTGGCGCGACCACAGGATGTCCCGGATGCCGGGCACATAATGGATGAGCACTTCCGGCAGGCGGTAGGGCCAGGCGGCGTCGAAATAGCGCGTGCCCAGCAGCAGGGCGAGCAGCGTCAGGCTGAATCCGGCGACATAGGTGGGCACGATCCGGAACAGCCGGTTGACCGAGAAGCCCAGCCAGCTCATTTTCTGCAGGGAAAAGGGAATCACGAAGCCGCTGATGACGAAGAAGAGCGCAACGCCAAAGGGCGCCAGGTTGAAGAAGGGCGAAGCGGCCATCCACAGGGAGTAGAACGGAACCGGCTGACTCTCAATCGGGAGCGGCGGGGTATGAATCATGGAGGCAAGAAAATCGCGTTCCGGCCCGAAAAAGCCGAGATAATGGATGGCCATCACGGCAACGGCCGCAAAGCCGCGCAATGTGTTCGCAAATTCGATTCGTCCGCTGCCTTGCATGTTCCTTCGGGTTTTGTTGCCTTATGGCGCTGGGGAAATTCTCATGCCTTGGCGCATAAAGCAAGAAATGGGAATGGCGAATATGCGCGCTCATGGTATAAGGTCTGCGCAATGATCAAGCAGGTTCCAGCGTCAACCGGTCCGGCGAGTTGAGGGGATGATGCGGCTGGGCGTCAACTCGTTGTTCTATCTGCCCGGGGAGGTGGGGGGCTCGGAGACCTATCTGCTGGAGACGCTGCGCGCGCTGGCACGCCGGAAAGACGCTCCGCAACTGGTGCTGTTCGCCAACCGTGAAAATGCAGGCCGTTTGCGCGCGGAATTTCCGCAGGCGGAAATCGTGGAATCGGGCGTTGCCGCCACCAGCCGGTTTGCCCGCATCCTGGCCGAGCAGATCCGGCTGCCGAGGTTGGTGAAGCGAGCGCAGGTGGATGTGCTGTGGTCGCCGGGCTACACCGCGCCGGCGGTTTGCGCATGCCCGCAGGTGGTCTCGATCCTCGACATGCAGTACCGGCGGTTCCCGCAGGATGTCTCCTGGCTGGCGGCGCGCACGATGGACGTGCTCTATCCGATGGCCGCGGGCCGGAGCGCCGCGGTGGTGGCCATCTCGGAATTCTCCAAGTCGGAGGTGGTGCGGTTCCTCGGCATATCTCCGGCGAAAATCTCGGTCGCGCTACTGGCGGCCGATCCGAAGTTCAGCGTCCCGGCCGGGCCGCCACCGGAAGAAGCGGGGGGCGCGCCGTATCTTCTGTGCGTGGCGCACACCTATCCGCACAAGAATGTGGCGCTGCTGGTCCGGGCGTTCAATCGGATCGCGGCGGACATCCCGCATCGGTTGGTGCTGGTGGGCAAGGCGCGGTTCGGCGAGCCGGAGGTGTTGGCTGCGTTGAAGGATTCGCCGCCCGGCCGCGTGATCCGGTTCCCCGACCTTCCCCGCCGCGAACTGATTGCGCTCTACCAGGGCGCGGATTGGTTCGTGTTCCCGTCGCTCTACGAGGGTTTTGGTTTGCCGGTCCTCGAAGCCATGGTCGCCGGCGTACCGGTGTTGACGACGCGCGAGGCGTCGATTCCCGAAATTGGCGGCGAGGCGGTGCGCTATGCGGATGGCCGCGACGAGGCGGCTTTTGCCGCGGCGTTGAGAACGGCGGTTGGTTTGCCCCGCGAAGAACGCGCGCGACTTGCGGAAAAGGCAAGGCAACGAGCGGAAGGCTTTACGTGGGAGGCCAGCGCAGATGGCCTGTGGCAGGTGTTGGCAAAAACAGCGGCCCGCCATGCTTGACTCGCCATCCGCGAGTTGGCAGTGTCGTTTCGATATCTCATGACGGCGCAACCATCCAACACGATCGTGCTGATTCCCGTCTTCAACGAGGAGGCGAACCTTGCGCCGTTGTTGCAGGAGGTGGGGGAGCATCTGCCGGGGGTGCCGGTTTGCGTGATCAATGACTGTTCGAAGGATGGCACGCCGCAGAAATTGAAGGCGGCCGGGTGCGCCTATTTGAACCTGCCGTGCAATCTCGGAGTGGGGGGGGCGATGCAGGCGGGATTCCGCTATGCGCTGGAGCAGGGCTATGACTATGCGATTCGGCTGGATGGCGACGGACAGCATCCGCCGGCCGAATGTTCCGCGTTGATCGAACGGATGGCGAAAGGCGACGTGGACCTGGTGGCGGGATCCCGGTTTCTGGCCGCCGGAGGCTACACCAGCACGATGGTCCGGCAAGCCGGGATTGCCGGTTTGGCGGCCTTTCTGAGTTGGGTGTGCCGGCAGAAGATCACCGATCCCACCTCGGGGTTCCAGATGGTGAACCGCGCGGCGATGGCGTATTTCGCGCATCAATACCCGGCGGATTATCCGGAGCCGGAGGCCTTGGCGCTGCTGAGCCGGCAGGGCTATCGTTTCGCGGAGGTGCCGGCGAAATTCCGGGAACGGCAGGCGGGCAAGTCCTCGATCCGCCGCTGGGGCACGGTGTTCTACATGTTCAAGGTGTGCGTGGCGCTGTTCGTGGACCGGTGCCGGGCGGTGGATCCGCGGTTCGACCGCCGGAACATGGAGGCGGCGCCATGACGATTCCGCAGATGGTGGCGGCGGTGGCGGGCGGGCTGGTTTTCGCGGCGAGCGTCGTTACGTTCTTCCAGCACAAGACGAGGCGGTTCAAGGCGCTGTTCTGGGCGGCCATCGGCGCCGCGATGGTCTATGCGGGTTTCCGGCCGACGTTCATCGAGGTGCTGGGGCCCGACTCCATCGAATTGCGCATCCGGCTGATCGTCGCGCTGCTGAGTTTCATCGTGCTGACGGTGACCCTGGAGATGATCCGGGTTTCCCGCATGCAGGAGCGGTACGGTTTCCTGTGGCTGGCGACGGGGCTGCTGCTGCTGGCCGGGGCGCTGTTCCCCGACCTGGCGCATGCGGTGGAGTCCATGACGGGCATCAGCTACGGGGTGGCGGTGCTGGTGGTGGTTTTTGCGTTCATCCTCTTGATGCTGTTCCATTTTTCGGTGGCGCTGAGCCTTGCGCAGCACAAGCTGGCGCAGGTGGCGCGCGAGTTGGCGCTGGCCGAAGAACGGTTGCGCCGGGTGGAACGGAAGGACGGGGAATCGGAAGGAAAGCGAACGACGTGAGCGGGCTCCGTTGGCGGCCGGCCTGGGGGTGGGGCGCAAGCCTGCTGGGGATCGGGTTGGTGCTGCTGGCGGCCCAGCTCCAAATCCTGACCTATGCGTCGGGGCAGGATCCCTTCACCTATACCCGGCTGGCGCTGGACCTGCTCCAGGGCGGGATGTCGCTGGCGGCGTTTCGTTCGGTGGCGGATTTCATCATCCCGGGATGGCCGATGGTGTTGGCGGGGGTGATCCAGTTGTTCGGGCCGTATGCCGTGTCCTGGGTCGGATTTTTCGTTTGTTGGGGGGCGGGCGCCGGATTGCTGCGGCTGGCCCGGAAGTGGGGATTGGGTCCGGCGGGCGGGCTGCTGTTGGCGGGAGCCTTGCTTTGGCTCGTGTGGAGCGGCGAAAGTCTGTACGCCCATTTCCTGCTGTATGCCTTTCGCGGGGCGCCACAGTTTCTCTGCATGGTGTGGGCGTTTGTTTTGCTGGAGGAGGCCGATCCCGGCAGGCGGGGTGGAGGACTCCGCCTGGGTTTGGCCACGTGCGTCCTGCTGGCCGGGGCGTTGATTCGGGAAACGGTGTTGCTGGCGTTGCCGGGCATGCTGGCCTGGGTGCTTTTGGCGCCGGCCTGGAAGAACCGTCGGTGGCAGGGTGCGGCATGCCTGTTGGCGCCGCTGGCGGTTTTGGCGGCGGGGGTGTTGGTGTATGTCCTGGCGTCGGGCTGGAAAGGGAATGCGCAGTTTCAATCCTGGTGGATGTTTTTGACGCAGATGGATGCGGCCGCCTATGGGGGCCGATTGATGGAATATTTTCGTTTGATCGCCGCCGCTGCCGGCTGGCCGGGGTGGATGCTGTTCGCCCTCGGGATTTGGTTTCAGCGTCGTTCGCCGGAGCGGTTGCTGTTGTGGATCCCGCCCGCGCTGTTTCTGGCCGCGTTCTATGCGGTGTTCATGGTGCACCAGCGGTATGCGCTGGACTGCTACCTGCTGCTGGTCGTCGTGGCGGCGGCAGGACTGGCTTTCGCCTTTGATGTCGCGGGCCGCCGGACGGCCGCGCGGTTCCGCCCGTGGATCCTGGGCGGCGGGCTCGCGCTTATGCTGGGGTTGAATCTTCAGGCGATCCGGCAACTGCCGGTCTGGGGGCAGAAGATAGCCAAGGCGGAGGTGGAGCGATTTGTCCAGACCACGTGGCGCCACGTGCCGGATCCGTCCCGGCTTTGGGTGGACGGCAACTGCCGCCATCTGATTGAAGTGGTGTGGACTTATCTGTGCATCGATCCGCTGCCCCCGTGGGAGGATATACCGGCGGCCCTTGCGGACGGGGAGCGGTATTTTTGGCGTCTTGCCGTGCCGGGGAATGTATGGGGATCGAGCAGCGACGATCTGATCCGCCGTCGGGCCGATCTGGTTCCGGTGGCCGACGAGACGGGGGCGCCGGTGGAAGCCTCCCTTGGATCCATGGCCTATTCGCTTCAGCGGGTGGTTCCATGGTCGCGGCATCAGGTGGAGCAGGAGTGGAGGCCGGATCCGGACGAGCCGCCGTTGCTTTGGCTGGATTTCCAGGAATCGGACCCGGCGGCGAAGCGACGGGTCCGGCTGCTGGATCCCACTGGAACGGAGTTGCAGCAATGGACCGTTTCCAGCGGAAACGGCCTGATCCCGCTGGCGGTGGCCCCCAGCCGAATTCAGGGAGGGGAGGAACTACGCGTAGAGGTTGAATCGAGCGGCGTTCTGCCGTCGAAGCTGATTCGGATTCCGGAAATCAGCGGAACATGGGATGCCTTCACGATGGAGCGGGGCCGGTTGCCGTCCGCCTGGAACTGGGTCAGGCCGCCGGCGCACCTAAGCCGGCCCGACGAAAAATGGGGAGTGGGCATCACCCGGGCGGCCCGATTCGAGTTTCCGGTTCCGCGGGGAAGCAGTGAGGTGCGTCCCGTGATTTCCCTGCTGCTGGAGCCCCGATTTCGTCAAAAGCGGGAAGTCGTGTTTCAGTACCGCCTGAATGGAGAAGACACGGTTTCGTTCACCAACCGGCTGCATCGGGGCCGATTCCGACACGAACTGCCCGTTCCCCGGCGGGTGGAATCCGGGTTTATTCAAGTGGACCTTTCCGTAGAGGTCCCGGAGGATTGGGACAACCATTTCCGGCTGGTGGAGATCGGATATCAGCTTCAGTGAAAGGCGCCCTTGTCGAGGGCGCGCCAGGCCGTATTTCCGTTGCGATGCGAGGGAAGGACGCATTAGAGTAAAACCGTACGCATGAGCAGGAACAGAGTGAACTGATGGATGACGCCGCAAAGACCGGATCCCGGAATTCCGTCGCGGGATCGGGAGGCGGGCCGCGGCCGGCCCGGGGGCGGCTGGAACGCGTATTGCCGTGGCTGATCGGCGGGTTCGGCCTGGTCTGTTTCCTGCGGCTGGTGCAGACCAGTTATTTCATCCGGGCGTATTCGGATTCGTACAACTGGCTGGATTTCGCGCGGAACTTCAGCCGGGAATTCACGCAAAGCCGATGGCCGTACGGGTTCCCGCTGTTTCTTCGGGCGGCCCTGGAGGTGGCCGGGCCCTATTATGTGTATCTGGTCAACCTGCCGGTGATGCTGGTGCTGTTCGGGCTGACGGCCTGGATGGGACGGTTCTGGCGCGATCCGGCTCGGCGACCTGCTGTTCCCGCCTGCTGGGCCTTTTTGTCGGTCTGGGTGGTGGTGCTGGCCGCCGATGCGGTGAATTTCACCCGGTACATCAACCCCTACCGCGATCCGCTCTCCTATGTGCTGCTGCTGGCGGCCACAGGGGCGCTGGTGGTTTCGCTCGCGCGCCGCCGGATGATCGGGATCGCAGGCGCGGGCGTGCTGCTGGGGCTGGCCACGAGCGTGCGGGAACCGTCCGTTCTGATGATCATTCCGCTGGGCTTGTACGGGTTATGGGCCTGGCGCGAAGCGCGCGGCGGCCTCTCGTTTTGGCGGGCCGTGCTCTCGTTCCTGGCCGGATTGGGGATGTCCCTGGTGCCGCTGGTCTGGCAGACGTATGTCACCACGCACCAGATTCTGCTGCCGCCCCAGGCCGCCATCGAGACGCAGGTGATTCCCGGCGCGCATTTCAACTGGGCCACGTTTTCGTCCGTCGGAGGCATGGCCTGGGACTACTACGTGAAGAACGACCCCTGGCTGCTGGTGCTGGCCGGCGCGGGACTGTGGGCGGCTCTTCGGCGGCGCCAGCCGCTGATGCTGGCGCTGGTTTTGCCGGCGGCCGTGGTGTATGCCGCGTTCTACTCGTTCTACTGGACTTTCTTTTTCCGCTATTTTTACGTCGTGGTGCTGTTTCTGGTCCTGATGGCGGGGTATGGAATATACACCGCTCTGGAGGCGCTGGCGTCCTGGCGGCCGGAGGCGGGCCGGAAGCTGGGCTGGGGAGTCTTGGCGCTGGCGGCGATGGTTTCCGGGGGGCGGGTTTTGCAGATGGAAGCGAAGGGGCCGCTGCACCAGGTGCCGCAAGCCCGGGCCATGGTTCAGGAGCTGTCGGCCGTGCTGCCGGAGAATGCCGTTGTGTTTGCTCCCCGGCATTTGTGCGAATGGCTGGACTGGTTCATGTCGTGCCGGTCGTACGCCCTGCCGCTTCCCCACGATCCCCGGGATCCGGTTCCCGTCCAGCTTCAGGGACATCTGGAGCCGCTGCAGAAGGCGGGCGTTCCGCTGTTTGCCGCCTTCTGGCCGTATTCAGGAATGCCGCAAGGGGACACGGTGCCGTTGCGGCGGCTGGTTGATCTGGAGCCGGTGGTCTCCTTCGATCCGTCGGTCTATCATGCCAAGGATTACGCCGCACCCCCTGTCCATATCCGGCGCATCCAGCCCTGGCGGAATCACCGTACCGAACTGAAATGGACGGCACCGCGGGATGTTCCCGGCTGGTTCATTCTGGACCTGGGCTATCTGGAAGCCGTGGACGCCACGGATTCGCCGGTGACCCTCGTTGTGGACGGTGAATCGCATCCCCGCCGAATTACGCGGGGGGGGGCGTTTGTCGGGGGAATTCGGCCGACCGAAACAGGGGGGGCACCGGGCGGGAGCGCTGTGCTGGAATCGGACCGGCTTTTGCCGGGAGAAATCCAGATGATGGCGGGAACGTTGGACGAGCCCATGGAACTGAACATGGGATTTTTCAGCTTGTTTGATCACAGTGCGCGCTGGAGCGGCGATGTGATTCCGGCCACGGCGGCCCATCCAGTGCCGCGCGTGACGGGATCGGCGGAACTGGACGTGCCCGTGCCGCTGCCGGAAGCCCGGCGGGTGGTTCTGGAATGGCGGATCGTGGGTTCCCGCCGGCAGCCGGAGGCGTCTCACCGGATCGGATTTTTCGAGGGAGACCGCCGGCTGGCGACCGCGGAAATTCCGATGGACCGAAACGGTTATTCCGCCATCGTTCCGTTGCCGTACGATCCGGAGCGGGAGACGAGGCGGATCCGGATTGTGCTGGAAGACGAACCGGAGACGAATCTGCCGTCCTGGCAGGAACCGGCCGTTCCGGAAATCTACCGGGTGCTGCTGCACCGTCCCGCGGATGTCTATCCCGTGCGGGTCCAGATGGGCAGCGACGCGGATTCCCTGTACATCGTATCGGGTTTCAGCCGCCGGGAGGGAAGCGGAGCGGACGCCTATCGGTGGACCGCCGGCCGGGCCGAAATGGATTTTGATCTGCCGGCTGCGGACGGGGATATTCTCCTGCGGATCGATTATTCGACCGACAGCATTCCGGCCGGGGTGGAGTCCGGGCCGGTCGAGGTCCGCTGGAACGGAGAGGTGCTGACCGGCGAAGAGCGCAGGGAATCTCCGGAGTCCCGCGAAGCGACATGGGAGGCGCGGGTGCCCGCAGACCGGGTGAATGCCGGGCAGGCGAACCGGCTGGAATGGTCCACGCCCGTTTGGACTCCGGCGGCTTTCGGGGCCGGGGACACCCGGATGCTGGGGGTTAAACTGCGCCGGGTGGAGATTGCTCCGGCAGACGGTCCGTAAACGGCTAGCCGGAACGGGGCAGGGATTTCAATTTTCCCCGGTCGGCACCGGTCCCAGATCGCCAAAGCGGTAGAACCGCAGGCCCTGTTTCCGGGCGTATTGCAGAAGGACTTCCAGGTCGTCCATGGCGGTGTAATACAGGCCGCGTTCCGGGCCGATGCGGTGACCGAACAGCACGAGCACCTTGTCTTCGCGCCGCGCTTCCTCCAGCCGGGCGAAGATTTTTTCCCGGTCCTCGGCGAACTGGTGGTCGATGCCCTGGGCTCCCACGACGCGCGTGCCGTCAAACGGGTAGAACGGGGCATAGTGATTGTTGGTGCGGAGCATGCGGAAGTGTCGCAGAAGCACGGCATCGCCTTCCGGCGGCCCATGCCCGCCGGGATAGGAAAAGCTGACGGGAGCGAAGCCGTGCCGGCGCATCGCTTCCAGGGCCGGCAGGACCTGTTCGCGCGCGTAGTCTTCCATGGTGCGGCCGGGCTGTTCCGCCAGGTAGACATGGGCGTTCACGTGATCCACGGAATGCACGCCGATTTCGTGCCCATCCCGGCGGATGTCTTCCAGCAGGCGCAGTTGTTCCTTGGTGAGGAGATGAAACTGATCGACGAAGAACGTGGCATGGGCGTCATAGCGGCGGAACAGATCGAGGGCGCGGTGCCATTCCTCGATGCTGTGGTCGTCAAAGGTGATGGCCACGCCGGCCCGGGAAGGCGGCGGGCGGCGGCACGAAGCCATCGCCAGGCCCAGGAACAGGGCCAGGGCGGCGATTCCCAATGGAGACGCGGTTTTCATGCCAACGGAACACGGTGGGGGGGAACGCCGGGAGCGAAGGCCGGAGATCCGGAGAGCCGGGCCGGCGAGAGTGTCGAAAACAAACAGGCGGACATGCGGGACTGCCTATCACAGGGTCCCGGGGAAGTCAATGGGACGGGCTGTTTGGCCGTGGTTTTAGTGTGTACGGCCGACGGGGGGCATGGCAGGATTCCCGTCGATGCACCGCCGGCAACGCGGCGGAGCCGGGCGGGAGTCCGGCGGCGCAATTGAGGAGCGGGCAACCAAGGGAACGGAACAGATGAGGCGAACGGCAACGCGATGGCTGGCCAGGATCCTGCTCATGCTGCTCCCGGTTGTCCTGCTGATGGGAGGGCTTGAACTGGCATTGAGGACCGCGCCTCCCGGCCGGCCGGGACGGGCGGCGGATGATCGGCCTGACATTGTGTATTATCCGGGGGAGGGGCGGATCAGTCCGTGGAGCCGGGGGCATCCGGATCCCCTGCGAATTGCCGTTGTCGGGGATTCCGTCACCTACGGGACGGGATGCCAGTTTTACGACACCTACAGCCAGCGGCTGGAAGCCCTGCTGAATCTGAACGAAGGCCAGCGGCCGGCCGAAGTGCGGGTATGGGCCAAGGGAGGGAATAACCCGGACACAGAGGCTCGATATCTGCCCGCCATAGAAGAATGGCGGCCCGACATACTGATTCTGGGAATCTGTCTGAATGACGCCGAGAATGCGCATAAAAAAGCCCAACTGATGCGCTGGCGGATGGAAACGCTGCCCGCACCGCCGCCGGCCTGGCTGGCGGCGGTGTTGCGGCATTCCCGGGCCGGATCGTTCATCTATCAGAAGCTGGCCGCCCGCCGGGCGCGTCGGGGCTATCTGGCGTATTACCGCCGGCTGTACGACCGGGAGTACAGCGGGTGGAAACTGTTTGTGCAGGCCATCCGCCGGTTCCGCGCCTTTTGCCGGGAACAGGAGATTACATTTGTGCCGGTGGTCTTTCCGCTGTTTTCGGACGTGGACCGCTATCCGTTCGACTGGGTGCATGAGCAGATCGGAGAGGTGTTCCGGACGGAAGGCATTGCCCACATGGATTTGCTGGAGGCCTTCCGGGGGCAGTCCCCCCAGCGGCTTCAGGTCATTCCGCTGGTGGATGCCCATCCGAACGAAATCGCCCACCGGCAGGCGGCCGAGAATCTGTTTCATTACCTGCTGGCAAACCGTCTGGTGGATGCCGGGTACGCGCCGCGTCAGGTCAGCACGTCGCAGCGGGAGATGTGGCAAATCCTGGACCGGTATCTCCACCAGGTGGTGGAGGTGGATTCCGGCATGGCCGGAAAACTGGTCGAATCCGAGGTCGGGCCTCCGGCGGACCCGCCATGAGAATCCGTTGCCGCCGGAGCGGTTGGCGTTGTAGGGTCTGTTGACCGCCGTTTGATCCAAATGCAGACAGAAGCCACAACCACCGAGAAACAGGCCGCCGGGGGCAGCGTACTGGTGCTGTCGTACTGGAATCTGAACGCGCCGTCGTTCGGGGGGGCGCGGCGGATCCGGGCGCTGCTGGACGCTCTGGGGGACCGGGCGCTGCTGGTTCAGCCGGCCCCGGCGCATCCGCATACGCGTTCCTGGACCTTTGGGCCGGATCTGGGCCGGCGCAAGCTCGGCATCAACTGGGGGATGTTTAATTTTCTGCTGCCCGCGACGGCTGTCCGGGTGCGTCGCCTGGTGCGCCGGGAGCGTCCAGCCCTGATTGTGGCCACCTCCATCTGGAGCTATCTGCCCCTGCGGAGGATGAAGGGGCTTCCGCCGGTGGTGCTGGATGCGCACGATGTGCTGGGAAATGCAATTGAGGAACGACACGGGGCCCGCCACTTGTTCACGCGCCTGGTGCGGGCATGGGAGCGCCGGGTGGTGAGCCGGGCGGATCATGTGTTCGCCTGTTCGGATCTGGATCGCGCGCAGTTCATCGCGCGGTACGGCGTGCCGGCGGATCAGGTGTCCGTTGTGCCGAACGGGGTGGACATGGAGGCATGGTCCGGCCCGGCGGATGCGGGAGCCGTTGATCCGGCGGTGGAAGCCGCTCTGCGCGGCGCCACGGTGCTGTTTTTCATGGGCAAACTGGACTATCAGCCGAACCGGGAAGCGCTGACGTTTCTGGCCGGGCAGGTGCTGCCGGAACTGGAACGGGACGGCGGCGGGCCCTGCCGCCTGCTGGTGTGCGGCGGACCGGCTCCGGCGGTGGCCCCGCATCCGGGCATGGTGTTTGCCGGGCGGGTGCCGGACATCGTGCCGTATGTCCGCCGGGTGGACATCTGTCTCGCCCCGATTTTCACGGGTTCCGGAACACGGTTGAAGATTCTGGAATACATGGCGGCGGGAAAACCGGTGGTGGCCACGCCCAAAGGGGCGGAAGGCCTGGCGGGGGAGCCCGGAGTGCATGTTGAACTGGCCGAGCCTGCGGCATTCGCTTCCGCGGTGCGACGGCTGGCAAGCGATCCGCCCCGCGCCGCCCGCATGGGGGCCGATGCGCGAAAGCTGGCGGCGGAACGGTATGACTGGCGGGTGATCCGGACGGGGTGGCAGGCGGTCTGGTCGCGCCTCGTGGCCGGCTGAGTCAGTTTCCGGAGGCCAGGGAATCCCGGATGGCCTGGTCGTAGCGACTGACAATGACCTCCCAGGCCAGGGTATCGCGGGCGCGTTGCGCCGCGGCCCGGCCCATTCGGCGCCGCTTTTCGTCATCCCGCAGCAGGGAGGACACGGCCTCCACGATGGCCGGGGTGTCGCCCGGTGGAACCAGCACGCCGGTTTGCCCGTCCTCGATGGCGTCGGGGACGCCGCCGGTCCGGGTGGCGACGGCAGGAACGCCGGCCAGCGCCGCCTCGGAAAACACGATGCCGAATCCTTCGACGTCGCCGGGCAGATCCAGGCCGGGAAGAACAAACACGTCGGCGTGGAAATACAGCCGGATCAGGTCGCGGTCGGGCAGGCGCCCGAGCAGGCGGACCTGGTGTTCCAGTCCCTGGCGGCGAATGACGTCCTCGATCTGCCGGCGCATGCCTTCTTTCTTGTGGATCAGGGATTGCGCGCCGTCATCCCCGACCACCAGAAACAGGAGGTCGGGGAAGCGCCGGATCAGTTCCGGCATGGCATCGCGGACGAACTCCAGTACGCCTTTGCGGCGGACCAGCCGGCCCGCGGTCAGCAGGATGCGGCGGTGTTCGCAGAGGGCCAGCAGGTGTTCGGCGCCTTCGGCGGGTTCCTGCTCGAAAGGATGCACGTCCACGCCGGGCGGGATGAGAACGGCCCGGCGGGTGTCCACGCCGAGTTGTTCGGCCAGGGACCGGGTGAAACGGCTGATGGGGAAGAGGCGACGGGCCCGCCGCAGCAGAAACCGCAGCAGCAGGCGATAGGCCCGTCCGCCCGCCAGCAGGTCGCTGCCGTAGAGGGGCACGCCCCAGGGAACGCGGAGGAGGACGGACAGCAGCCATCCCGCCGGGGCGCTGAGGACGCTTCCGCAGAGAATGAAATCCGGCCGCTGTTTCCGGCAAAGCGTCCAGCCGCGGAAGAAGGAAAACAGAAGATAGGCCGGCACGCCCGGGCGGGGGGCCCGATGGACATCCTCCATGGGTTCGCCGTCGCCCCGGGTGGTGACCGCCCGGACCGAATGGCCGCGTCGGCGCAGGCCCCGGAACAGATGGTCCATCATGGCTTCCATGCCGCCCACGGCGGGCGGAAAATTCCAGGTGAGCAATAGAAGGTTCACGATGGAAGGCAAGGTGCAGAAAAGGGGAGGAGGCGTCAAGATCGCTTGCGCCCGGCAATTGCCCTGTCTTTTGGCATTTTGTCCTTTTGTTCTAATATTTATTCTTGCCATATGCTCCAGCTTCTACGATAAGTACAGTAGTTCCGGAACGGTTATTGTTCGGACGCTGTTCTTTATCAATTTGCGTTTTGAAGTCTTCCCCGCGCGAGCGGGGAATCGTTCTGTAGAAAACCGACAGCTTTCAACCGAAGAACGAGACTTGAAAGACGCGCCCACCATGGGCGCGGCTCCTCGTCTTGTGTTCTTCGGTGGGGCTTGTCGGTCCCTCTACAGGGCATGGGCTTGGAGTTCGCGCCTCTTACCAGTTTTGCGCGGCACCGGGTTCATGCCACCACCCAGGAGCATGCCCAATGAGAATACCGAGGATGAACCACAAGCCCGTCATCGGGATTGGCATCGCCGCCATTGCCGCCGCACTTTGTCTTGCCGCTCTTGCGTCGGATTTGGCACGGATCGAAAAGTCCGCTGCCGTCGAAGCCGAGCAGTACGCCGATTTCATCGAAAACGAGGTTTTTGATATTCAGGACTTGGCGGAGGGCGCGGAAATCCAGCGCCGCCGGTTCAACCGCATGACCCCGCCGGGATTTTCCTGGGTTCAGCCGATGTTTCCGTCTGTGGTGCCGTTTGATGCCGACAACTTCGACGAGAAGTTTCTCGATGAACTGTTGGGCGAGGACAAGAACAGCGTGGCGATTTATCCTCTATCGCTGACGCAGGACCCGAAGACGCGCGAAACCCTCGTTTACAATGCCGAGGGCAAGTTGATTGCGACCATCCCGGCCGACCGGGTGTCCCGCGAATGGCCCGAGGATGCCGACCCGGCCCGCGTGACCCTGATACTGGATTTGCTCCCCGCCGAGGATGTCGAGCCTTACCTATACACCGAAAGCCGAATCGCAAATACCCTTTCTACTTATAACGCCATGAAAATGAAGCGATCGAACGTAATGGCTAAGAACAGATTGGGAGGCAATGAATTCGGGTTTTGTTGCTCCCAGATAACCACGAACGGCACCATGCTGATTGCTGTCACGAACGGAACGGACATTGCGGAAATCTATACCTATACAGTAGGGCACACATCGTCGGTCGTGGTGTCCACCTGGACAAACGAATATGACGAAGTGATCACGCGCACGAATACGGTCTGGCACCCGGTTTCGCCTGGGTTCAACGGCATCGAAAGCGAGTGGGTCCATGGAACAACCAATCTCGTGCTGACCAACGGAGCGGGTACTTGGGAGGATACGAATATAACCGGCAACGACCGAATCCGCTATTATGCCGCTAGCAAGCGGCAGGACCGTGATGGCGATGGCCTTTCCGACGGACAGGAGATATTCCTGTACCGCACGGACCCGGAAATGTCGGATACGGATGGGGACGGCATGCCGGATGGCTGGGAAGTGAAATATGGCATGAATGCCCGATCCGGACTGGATGAGTCGCTGCTGGGGTGGTGGAAGCTGGACGACGGCGAGGGAACGAATGCGCTCAATTCAGCCACAGAGAATTTTCACGGAGAATTGATCGGGTTTACAGAAACGACGAACAGCGGATGGGCTGAAGCAGGCAAAATTGGCGGGGCCTTGCGGTTTGATGGATCAGACGACAGGGTGGAGATCGTCCAGGCCACCGCCATGTTGACGGGGGGGCCGTTTACGGTCAGCGCCTGGGTATGGCTGGATGGCAACTGCACATCGGACTACCCGCAAATTATCAGCGATATGAGCATTCTGCCTTCCTACCACTATATCGGCTATTGTATAGGTTTTAATTCCTCGGCGCATGCGTTTGGTATGGTGGACAATACCATGCTGACGGACAATACGGCACGGATAGAACAATGGATATGGGTGGCCATGGAGTATGATGGCGCCCAGATGCAGCTTTATCTCAATGGAGCGCCAGCCGGGAGCGCCGTGACCGCATCCTTTACCAATGCCGGCAACGCCCGCTTTTCCCTGGGTGACGGGCAGGATCCTTTCTATACGGAAAAATGGGAAGGCATGCTGGACGATATCCGAGTATATGCGGGTGCCCTGGGGCCTAGCGGCATCGCGGACATGTATGATGCTTTTGGCGACAAAGATGGGGATGGCCTAACCAATATTCAGGAATACAAGGAAGAGACCAATCCAACCCTGGCAGATACCGATGGCGATGGTCTATCCGATGGCGATGAGGTCAACACCTATGGGACCAGCCCCGAAGATGCCGATACAGATGCGGATTCCATTCCGGATGGAGTGGAAATCAGTCTGGGTCTTGATCCCAACAACGCGACCGATGCGGAAGAAGATCCGGATGGGGATCATCTGACAAACCGGGAAGAATACGAATTGGGCCTTCCAATGTTCGAATCGAATGAAGTAACTTTTGTGTACTACAATCCAAATCCGGCGGAACTCCGCCGATCATCTGGCGGCGGTTACATCTATTTAGACCAGGACAACTTAGAAGCCAAAGCCGTGTCCACATATCGGCAAAAAGAAGGATATCCCGAATACACCAATTCGTTTCTGCCGCCCTCCGATCCGCCCAAGTGGTATTTGAGTCGAGAAGCCAGATACGAAGCCAATGGAGACGGCCACTATTCGGATGAGGATGTCAGCGAACACATGATCCACTCGGCATCCCGTTTATGCCTGAAGCAATTTGATCCCAATGGCTGGCCCGACACGCCATCCAATCATGTATGCAGGGGAGAAGAGAGCTACTATGACAATTATCATCTATATGGGGGCTATGAAGAATATCACTCCATATGGCAGGTCGCCTATGAGTATGAGCAGCCCAATGAATATTTGGTTGTGCACGGCACGCAATACCTGAACGGCGCTATCATCCCGTTGTCATACAACGTGAACACCTGCCTGATGCCGCTGGATGATGAACTCGAGGTCAGCACCCATACATCATCGGGCATTAGCAATGCATATGATCACTACCTGTGGACGTGGGGCATACCGGATCCGGATTCCTTCGAGTATGAAACCACCGCGCTAACCAACGAATACACAACGGATATGCTCTTGTTTTATACGGTTCAGGATCTTCCGCCGTTGCTCAACTGGGCCGGCATTACCTGGGGGCAGCGTTGGACACGCGAGAATCACCGGCAGGAACCTTGGATAGAGAGCCTGCCCACCAACGAGATATTTTCTGCCTCCCTTCTCTCAGAGGACCACACTAATCTATTCCTTCAGGACCTGCAGTACCGATGGATGATACCGACAACAAGCGGCGTGGTCTATAAGATGATGTGGCTGGAGGCATTTCGCCCGCAGGGAATGAGCACCTATTCGGATTACCGGCTGCAAAGCTATTCCACAATCGGGACCGGCGGCGATGTCTATACCCCGACTTATACGGCGGGTCGCCCATGGACAAATGAATTCTTCGCCTATGGCACCATCGAACCCATTGGATTTCTTGTTGAACTGGAATGCAGTTTGGCGGAGAAGTCCCCTGTGGGTTTCGGCTCCGATCCGCCGGAACTCGTGTGTTATCCGGTATGGGCGGAAGAAAAGGAGGCTGCACGAATCGATCAAAACAAACAGGGGCGTGCTCTTACCATTCTCTTTGATAAAGCCTCTACGCCCGAAGGCGATCCCACAAACTTCAATGTCACCCTGCACGTCCATCCCGAAGACCTGCCGGGCGTGACCTGGGCGAAAACCGACGGGCCCAACTCGGGAACTCTGCTGAACAGCGACCAACCCGTCGCCACGTTCTCCAATGCCACCAAAGGCGGGCTCTACACCTTCACCACCACCATCCCCGGTGCCGACCCCATCACCTCGCAGATGTGGCTCCCCGTCAGCGGGCCGGATATCTCCGTGGACTTTCAGCGGGAAATCGACTATCTCGATGACTGGATTGTCGATTATGATGCCTACAAGACGACAAGGGCCCTTTCAGAGTTGCCTGCTGAACATCACAGTAATACCAATAGGATCGAAGAGAAAAAAGCGGAGTTATGGCTTAACGACCTTGAAACTATTGGCCTTGATTTCGACTATGTAACCCCACATGAGCGTTGGCAAGACATCTGCGGGCTTGCCCATGCATACACAACAGACGATTCAGCGGGGGATTCCTCAAGATTTGTGATTGCAGGTAACTCCCGTCCCTATGTGACGGATTTTGCCAAGCGCAATAACATGGGCTTTGCCATGTTTGCCTATCACATGGGCATCCCTTCTTGGCTTTTGCCCTACGGTCCGAATGCTTATCGGTTCTTTAAAGGCGGAATTGTCGGCGCTAAGGACGATCAATATGCCCGGGAATGCTATGATGCCGGAATTGCTCTGGCACAGGGTTATTCGCTGGCAAGTGTTATTCAGACCAACGCATTGGATATGCAGCCTCCAGGCATGAGGGTTTCCAAGGAATGGCCCGGAGGGGGCATTGCCGAAACCAATTCCATAGGTTTGATTGAATCGACAAGAGCACTTATGGAACAAGCAGCAGGAAGGTGAATCTAATGAAAACAAAAATTCTAATATCCGCCATGCTTATTGTGGTTGCAGTATGCGGACCATACACTTATGGGGAATGTGAGTCTGATGAGTTTATCGCGGAGGTAAACGCCGCATGGATAGCCACGAACTATCCGTTGATTAAGCAGGCGATCACCAATCGTTTGGCAGAATGCACAAACGATCTTCTGGCAATGGGTCTGTATTTCGAGTATTATATGTCTGCTGAAGTGGATTATCTTAGCGCTAGAGCGGCGGCACAGGCATATGTTCTTTCCGTGTCAAACCGTATTCCAGAAGAAGTGAATGAGAAGCGAATTCCTATGGGCTTGCCAATTAGCGTTGCTTGGGATCCCGTTCCTACAAACCTGCCCCCCGTGCCAGAACAGGCAAGAACACCAGCGCAGATTGAATATATGCACAGCACGTATTCAGATGGCTTTCCACATGTCGGTGTTTATCAAATCGTGGCAGGCCGCGTAAAACTCCAAGAAGAGGGTAAATTAATCTGGGGCGTTGGCTTTGTTGACCCGGAAGAATAGCCCAACAGCCTATGCTGTCCTGAGCATATGAACACAGCAACAACCGTTATCATATGCCTTTTTATAGGCATATTCGTACCAGCACCCGGATATGCGGAGTGCAGTGATACAAACTTGTTTATCCAAGCCGTTAATTCGGCCTGGGTGGCCAGCAATTACACCCTGTTGGAGCAGGTGCTCACCAACCGTGTTGCTGATTGTACAAATGATTTATTAGCGAAAGGATTACTGTATCAATATTATGATGATATATCGATTGACTTCTATAAAGCCCGTGCCGCCGCATCAGACTTTATCCTTTCAACATCCAACCGCATGCCAACGGAAGTGATTCATAAACGGGCCCCTTTGGAAGGGGCAATTTCTCTTGTCGAAATGCCAATCCCAACCAACTTTCCTGCTGATCAGTCCAAAACGCCAGAACAGATGCAATTTCTGCATGATGAGTATCCCGAGAATTATCCTTCGCTTATCCTCTACCAAAGCCTCATGTTCCGCATCGAGGCTATAGAGCAAGGCTTGGTCACAAATGGCTATTTCAACCCATTGAACAGGGATTGAATCGCAACTGGTCAATTTGCGTGAATTACACATGCTGCAGAATGAAATCGCTGCTGCATAGTAAATTCGTTATACTTGCGCTAATGGCTGTTGTTCCCGCAGTAGCCTCCTCTTATGCGGAATGTGAGCAAGACGCCTTTATCGAAGAGGTCAATACCGCTTGGGTAGCCACGAATTACCCATTGATCAAGCAGGCAATTACCAACCGATTGGCAATTTGTACAAATGACCTGCTGGCGCTGGGCATTCAATTTGAATACTATATTTCAGCAGAAGTGAATTACACTAATGCAAAAGCTGCTGCCCAAGCGTATGTGCTTGCGGTATCTAATCGTGTTCCGGAGGAGATAAATGAGCAGAGGGATCTAATGAAACTTCCACTAGTATATGCTCGCGAGGCTATGCCCACAAATCTGCCTTCTGTACCTGAACAGGCGAGAACCCCTGCTCAAATAGAATATATGCACAGCACGTATTCAGATGGTTTTCCACATGTCGGTGTTTATCAAATCGTGGCAGGCCGCGTAAAACTCCAAGAAGAGGGCAAGTTAATCTGGGGTGTTGGATTTGTTGATCCGGAAGAATAGCCCAACAGCCTATGCTGTCCTGAGCATATGAAAACTGCAACAATTGTATCCCTCAACGAAAGAATACTTGGTAGAGAAGTCAGGAAGGTTAACCCATGAATATTAAAACCATTGCACTTATATGTTCAATTCATGCAATCATATTCCCCGGTTGTGGATTCAGTCAGGATGGAGAAATTGACCTTAGCCTGGTATACTTTGCAGTGGACGGTGATGGCGTCTCCAGCGGTTACGATGCGGACCCATTCGTGCAGGAGGTGAATGCCGCATGGATGGAAACCAACTATCCGCGAATTAAAACCGCCATCACTAATCGCTTAGCGGAGAACACCAATGATCTTCTTGCCATGGGGCTTTTATTCGAGTATTACCGCGTAGCAGAAGTGGATTATCTTGCCGCGAAAGCTGCCGCTCAGGCTTATGTCCTGGCTGTTTCAAACCGGGTTCCTGAAGAAATTATTAAGGAACGTGTCCCAATGGCTAGCCCAATACATATCTCAAGAGAATCGAATCCAACAAATCTTCCATATCATGCTCGTTCCCCCGAAAAAATTGAATATATGCATAAGACATATTCGAATGCATTTCCTCATATTAAGCTCTTCCAGATACTAGATTGGAGAATCGGTGCCACGGAGAACGGTACGTTCAATTGGGAAGTTGGACCTATTGACCCAGAAGAATAGATTAAGGGAATCTCCCGCCTCGATGAGACCAATTATCTCGGTGTGAGGTTTCCGCAGGCAAATCCCCCCCCCCCCCTGCCGGCTAGAACCGTGACCTGTCCAAGCCAAATCCCGGTGCGCTAGCTTGTCCGCGCGGAAGCAATGGGATGGTCTGATATTGCAGTTACGAAAGGGCCCAATTATGCCCTATTGCGGAAATGCCGGAGTCGGGTCGTGGGACTGACGTTCCCCCAATTTCCGGACCATATTCGGTGAGAGTTATAGCCTGAAGGGCAACGGTTCGCAAAAGAGCAGATCATCGAGGGGGTGAAAGTTGTTGTCGTGTTCGTATCCACAGGCGTATTCTGCACAAAAATATCCGTACGGAATGTGGAGAATCCTACACAATGAGACAGAGATGAAAACAATCGGACAGATGATGGCGCGGGCATGGCTGGTTCTGCTGCTGCTGGGGTGGGCCCTGGCGGTGTCGGGCTGCGATGACTCCTCGGGAAGCAGCCGCGCCCCCGAGCCGGAGGCGGAAGAAGAGGTCCAGGAGGAGACAAACAGTTCGACCGGAACGGTCACCCGGTCCATCGTGGCCTACGGCGACAGCATTACGAGCGGGGAGGCGGATCCGGGATCGGAGTCCTATCCTTCGCGGCTGTCCCGGATCATCGGCGAAACGGTGGTGAACCGGGGCGTGGGGGGCATCAGCACCTGCCGGGCGTCCAACAGCGTGGATTCCATCCTGACGCGCAAGCCCCGGATTGTGTTGATTCTGCTGGGAACGAACGATGCCCTGGCCTATCACGTGCTGGCCAATTCCAAGGAGTGCCTGCGGAACATTGTCCGTCAGGTCCGGGCGGCGGGAGGGAAACCCATCCTGGCCACGATTCCTCCGATGACCGGCGACATGAGCGTCCTGATGACGCGGGTGGACGAGATGAACGGCCACATCCGCTCGCTGGCGTCGGAAGAAGGCGTGGCCCTGGTGGATGTCGCCGCGGAATTCGGGTCGGGCGAGGGCTTGATGCTGGCCGACGGATTCCATCCCAACGCCACCGGGACCCAGATCATCGCCTTTGCTTTTGCCGGCGCGCTGTAGGCCGGTTGCGGTTGTCCGGATTCCGCCGCGCGGATTCGCCGGCCATGTGAGGGTACGGGGCGCAACCCTTCTTCGGTTGGCCCTACTTCCGGTGAGCCGGGGCCGGCGGGGCGACCCACAGGTCGGGATAGAAATCGCCCAGACGGTCATGGGTAATCTGCAGCCAGTTCTCGACCGTTTTGAGGTCAGGCGCGAATTTTCCGATCCATACCTCCACGCCGGGCCCGCCGGCTCCGATCAGATTCGCGCCCGGACGGCCGATTTCGTAGGGGCCGGTCAGGGTGAAAAACCGGCGGTGATTGCTCCAGCGCGGGTGGTAAACTTCGAAGCCCTTCATTTCGGGGGGGGACCCGATGGGGACGCTCCAGGACGTGTTTTCGGTCGGATCGTGGAAGATGAGGTTGCGGTGCGGGTTGTCGAATATCCAGACGAGATAGCTGTTGTCGGGGGCGATGGACGTCCAGCACCCGCGCCCCAGATAGGTCCAGGAGCGATTGGGCAGTTCCGCGAAGCCGGCGCGGGGATGGATGAACTGGCCGCAGGCCCGCGTGCCATCGGCGGACAACTGCAGGCTGTTGAAGGTGAACTTGGCGAGATCCCAGACCACTTCCCGTACCGACGGGTCGTCAAGACGCACGCGATGCAGGGTCTTGGCGTGATTGCGTTCCTTCCCCGACGTGCCGTTGTCGGCCATGTAGACCCAGACGGCGCCGGTGGCCGGGTCCTGCCAGGTGGCGGCGGCATAGCCTGCCCCGAGCCGCCGCGGCCGGCCGCCATTCCAGGCCACGGCAAAGGCCTCCCGCGTGGTTTGGCGGCTGTACACCACATGCCGGCCGTCCGGCGTGAGCATGGGCCGGTGGTAGTTGGTGACGGTGCTCACAATGGGGCGCGGCCCCCGCCCGTCTTCCGTATCCAGGCCCATCAGGACCAGGCGGCTGTCATTGCAAAAAGGGTCGTCCCCATCTCCGTCCACCTGCTGAATCCATACCAGCCGCGCCGGTCCGCCGACGAATTCGCGGAGGCGCTGCCCGGCCGGGTCCGGCGCGCCGGATGGTCTGGACCGCGAGCAGGAGATCGGCCCCGCCAGGACCAGGGAACAGACGAGAAGCATACCCAACCACGGCCCGTTTTGTTTCGTTCGGCCAGCCACGGAGATCAGGCGCCCAGCAGTTTGGGGAGATAGTAGAGGGCGGTGGCGAGCAGATTGAGTCCGATGGAATACGCGATGGCGCCTTGCCACGCGCGCCGCCAGGGGGTGTCGGCGTCGCGCTGCATGCCGCGGGCGGCCAGCACGGCGAGCACAGGGAGAAAATCGAGCGCGTAGCGCATGCCGTTGATTTGCCAACCGCCCATGGCGTTCTTGTTCATCATGACCGCGAGGGCGCAGAGGCCGATGCCGCCCCACGCCGTCCAGTCCAGGAGCGGGCGGTCGCGGAACCGGTTCCGGAATGCAAAAAACAGGAACGGGCTGGCGAAGGTCAGCGAGGTGCCGGCGCGGCTGATGTCCGGGATCATCAGGTCGGGATCATTGAACTCGATGACGAAGCCCTGAAGAAAGAGGCGGACGAAATTGGACGGGACATAGGCCAGGCTTTGAACGCCCCATTTGTCCAGGCGGGTCAGGTACCAGCTGTATTCGGGGATGTAGGCATAGCCGCAATCGAGCGGGTTGCCGAAGCGGATCCAGTTGTAATAGAGATAGATTCCCAGGGCGAGGGCGAGAGCGGGGACGGAGGCCAGGACGGCCTTGAGAAAGCGACGCGAAAGCAGGGGTTCGCCGGGGCGGAGCATCAGGAGCCAGGCGAAGGGCAGGGCCAGCACCGTCAGCTGGCGGCAGAGGAAGGCCGCTCCCATGGCGAGACCGACCCATGCGCCGGAGCGATGCGCGGCGGCGGCCTCCAGCGCGAGGAACACCAGCGCGGTGGCCAGGACATGCGCGAAATAGGTATCGAACGGGAAGCGCACCACCAGCCAGAAGGCCGTTCCGAAGAGAAAGCCGGCAGTGGCCCATGCCGACACGTCTGTGCGGATGCCAAGGGCCCGGAGCAGACGGAACAGCGCGGTCCCGGCCAGCGCGCCCAGCAGCGGCGTCAGGAGCATGGTCGGCAGGTTCACGCCGAACAACGCGACCAGCGGCATCAGGAAAAAGGCGGGAAACGGAGGAAACGGCGAATAGAAGCGTCCATGGAAATCCGCGATATCCTTGTAAAACGCCTCATGGAATTCCACGCGTCCCTGCAGCATTTCCGCGGCGAGGCGGACATGCGTGTGGACCTGGCCGTGTTCGGCAATATGGCCCGCTTCGCGCAGGACGGGCAGGACATTGAAGACTCCGAAGACGAGCGCGGAGACCAGAAACACGGCCAGGGCGGGATGCCGCCCGGCGCGGCTGGAGATCCAGTCCATGGCGGCGGAGCGGTTCATGCGGTGGCAGGCGGGAGCCACTGCTTCCGGACCGGGTCATACTGCTTGAGGACACGCGCCGGTGCGCCGGCGGCGACGGAGAAATCAGGCAGATCGGACGTGACCACGGCATGGGCCCCGACCACGCAGTGGCGTCCGATCCGGATGTTTCCGACGATGACGCTATGGGCGCCGATCCACGAATCCGGGCCGATATGGACTTCGCCGCAGATCCGGAGCGGCTGTTCCCGGATGCTGTTGGCGGGATCATCATAGCCGTGGTTGTTGTCGGCGATGAAGCAGCCCTCGGCGATCATCGTGTTGGCACCGATGACCACCCGGTTGACGCAACAGATTTGGGAAAAATTGTTGATGAAGCAGCGGTCTTCCAAAACGATTTCCGGGGAGAAGGTTTGGGGCGGGGATGTCCACGGGTAGGCGGTCATGGCCCGCAGGGTGACGTGGTTGGCGATGGAGACTTCGCGGCCCGCGCGGATGCGGTCCGGGCCGTGCGCCTGGAAGCCGTCGCCGATGGAGAGGCCGGGGCCGGCTTCGGCCAGCTTGCCGCTCCAGTACTGCTGCAGGCAAAGCCGCCGGAACTTATGCAGGGCGGCGAATCCGCCGCCGATCCAGTTCAGTATCCGCATAGGATGGTCTTCCTGTCCGTCCGGTCCGAATCAGAATGCATAGGTCACGCCCAGGCCGAACATATCATAGTCCATGGGGAATGCGCCGTAGCGTCCGACCCGGGAACCCGTGGAAAAATAGGCCCGTGCGTCCACTTCCGCGTCAAACAGCCGGCGCCAGTAGGCGTGGGCGTGCCAGTGGTTGTTGAGGGCGCAATCGAGGGCCACGGCGAGATAATATCCGTCCGTGTCGTCCACTTCGAAGCGGTAGCCGGGGCCGGTGGCGGCCCAGGCGGGGTTCACGTCGAAATCGGCGAAATACCGGACCCATCCCGCTTCGGCCTTCGGGGTGAAGCGGGTGGAATTCGGATAGCGGACAAACAGGTAGAGCATGGGGCCCCACACGTGGACATTCCCGTCGGTGCCGTAGCGGGTTTTCTCCACGTCGCCCCAGTCCCGGGTCCGGGCGGCGACGTGGTCATAGGTGAGGCCGGCTCCGAACCAGGGGACCACGGCGTATTGAAGAAAGAATCGGGGGAAGTAATCCTGTTTTTCCTCGAGCCCCCACACGCTGCCGATGAAGTTGATGCGGACATTGTTGTTGTCGAGCCGGCCGGAAGTTGTGCGCCGGGTGTCCCGGAGGGTGAAGTGATGGATGCGTGCGCCGAGTTCCAGGCGGCCGTCGAACCAGGAGGCGGTTCCGTTTTCCCGGGAGGCGGCATACGCCTGCCAGGAGGCGTCGTGGGCTTCGCGGGCGGAGCGGGTTCCGGATTGGGCACGCGAGAACGGAGCGGCGCCGAGCAGGCAGGACAAAACCACAATGCCGGCATGCGATGTGTTCATCTAGGTCTCCTTTTCCCTGAGCAGTCCGGCGCCGGCCAGCCGGTCCGCCGCCTCCCGGATGCGGGAGAACGGCAGATCGGCGCGGTCGGCGATGTCCAGCAGCGACGGCCCGCCGTCGGACTGGTTCAGCACCCACAACATGGCCATCTGCTGGTCGTGGCGTTCGTTGGCGCCGCCGAGCAAATCATACAGGCCGCGGCGGCCGAGCTGGGGTTCGCCGTACGGACATTGGTTGAGGAAGGTCGCGTTGCCGTCCACCACCGCGACGGTTTCCAGCAGCCGGAGGAGGGAGTCGGCCAGGGAATCGGGCCGGATGAAATCGAGGTTGTCGGCCGAGGTGTGGTATTCGGGGAACGTCCCGTGGGGCGAGCGCATGAACAGGCCGACCGGGAGGTTGAAGCCGGGCGAGCCGTACTGGCGTTCGTCGTAGCCGTAGGGTGAAAAGGACTGAACGGCGTGGGGGCGTCCGCTGTGGCGGAGGACATGGGCCGCGGCCCGGTCGATGACGGCGTTGCCGCGGCGGCTCTGCTTGTAGGTGGGCGATCCCGGGTCGCCCAGGCAGGACAGCACCAGCCCGTGGCGGATCCGGTCCGCCGTTTCGCGGTTGCGGGCCAGCCAGGTGATGGAGCCGATGGTGCCCGGAATGAACAGGAACCGGCAGGTCAGGCGACGGGGAACGCCGGCCAGAAGCGCCGCCAGCCGGGCGGCCACGGCCATGCCCGAGGCGTTGTCGTTGGCCAGTGACGGATGGCAGATGTGGGTGGAAAACAGAAATTCGCCGGAGTCCGCTCCGGGCAGAACCAGTTCCCCGTAAGTCAAGTGGCCGGGCTTCAAATCCGAATCAATGCAGACTTCATAATTTCCCGGGGCGAGGGATTGCTTCAGCGCGTCGGGCAGGCAGAATCCCCAGGTGTCGCGGTAGTAGGAGGTGCGGTAGGGGATCCAGTCCGGGTGATCGGGCAGGCTATGCAGATGCGGCCGGAGCTCGTCCAGCGTCAGGGTCCGGCGGACAGGCCGGCTGTAGCCGACCACATGGAGGTTGTGGTTCCGGAAATCAACGATCGTGCGGCCCTGCGGATCCCGGATCCAGGCTTCGCGGAGGGTCCACTCCGGCGGCACGGTCCAGTCCAGGACCGGGGTGCCGCTGGGCACTTCGCGGATGTGGAGCGGAATCTGCTCCGACAGGATGGCGAGGGTCTGCCGGTTGCCTTCGCCGGTGAGGCTGCGGCAGATGGGGAACAGGCGGGCGGCGAGATCGAAGAGTCCGCTTCCTTCGCGTTCGGCGTCGAAGGAATCGCAGAGGGAACGAAGGGTGGCGGGCGGGGTGGTCATGGCGGATTATCCGGTGAAGTCGGGGAACAAGCGGTCTTTGTCCGAGAGGATGCGCGGCGGGGCGGGCCAGGCGATGCCGAAGGCGGGATCGTTCCAGCGCACGCCGCGGGCGCATTCCGGGGCGAACGGGGCGGACATCATGTAGAGCAGTTCCGTGCCGGGTTCCAGGCTGAGAAAGCCGTGGGCGCACTGTTCGGGGATGAGGAGGGCGCGGCGGTTTTCGGCGGAGAGTTCCTCGGCGGTCCATTGCTTGAATGCGGGCGAGCCGGGCCGCAGGTCCAGGAGGCAGTCCCACACGCGGCCGGCGGTGCAGCGGACGATCTTCTGTTCGGGGCAGGGGGCGGCCTGGACATGCATGCCGCGGAGGGTGAACGCCTCGCGGTTGAAGGACACGCTGCACTGGGCCACCGGGAACTCCACGCCGTGGCGCCGGAGTTCCTCCCGGCAGAAGGTCCGCGCGAAAAACCCGCGCTCGTCTTCCAGCGGGTCCGCGTCGATCCGGAACGCCCCCGGGATGCGCAGCGGAACGAGTTTCACGGCAGGACCTGGAGTTCGGGGATCGGCACGACGAATTTCCCTCCCCATTCCCGGATGCCTTTCATCTGCCCGATGATTTCGTCCTGGAGGTTCCACGGCAGGATGAGCAGGAAATCGGGGCGGGCTTCCTGGATTTTCTCCGGCGGATAAACGGGAATGCGGGTTCCCGGCAGGAACTTGCCGTGCTTGTGGGGGCTGCGATCCACGGTGAAGGCGAGCAGGTCGGTGCGGACGCCGCAATAGTTGAGCAGGGTATTGCCCTTGGCGGGGGCGCCGTAGCCGGCGACGGTCTGTCCGGCTTCCTTGGCCGCGATCAGGAACCTGAGCAGGTCGCGTTTGACCTTCTGCACCTTGCTGTCGAAGCCCAGGTAGCCGTCCAGGCGGGTCAGGCCGGCCTGTTCCTCCTTGGCCTGCACGCGGGCGACGCCGGGCCCGACGGGCAGGCGGTCGTTCGCGGCGTGGCGGACGAAGAGCCGCAGGGAGCCGCCGTGGCTGGCGATTTCCTCCACGTCGAAGACGGTCAGGCCGTGGGCGGCGAAAATCTGCCGCGTGGCATGAAGCGACAGATAGGAATAGTGCTCGTGGTAGATGGTGTCGAATTCGCTGCGCTGGATCAGATTCAGCAGGTGGGGGAACTCGAAGGTGGCGACGCCCTCCGGCTTGAGCAGGATCCGGAAGCCTTCGACGAAGTCGTTGATGTCCGGCACGTGGGCGAGCACGTTGTTGGCCGCCATGAGGTCGGCGGCATGCGCGGGCGCGAGGGCGCGGGCGGTTTCGGCGCCGAAGAAGCGGACTTCGGTGGGGATGCCCCTGGCGACGGCGGCTTCGGCGCAGTTGCGGGCGGGCTCGATGCCCAGCACGGGAATGCCGGCCTCCCGGAAGTATTGGAGCAGATAGCCGTCGTTGCTGGCGACTTCCACCACGCGGTGGGCGGGTCCGAGTCCGAAGCGCCGGATCATGGCGGCCGCATAGTCCCGGGCATGCGCCAGCCACGAATCGGAGAAGGAAGAGAAATAGGCGTAGCGGTCGTTGAAGAACGCCTGCGGGTCCTGGACCGGGGGGAGCTGCACCAGCAGGCATTTGTCGCACACGCGGGCGTGCAGGGGATAGAAGGGTTCCATCCGGTCCAGGGCGTCGGCGGGCAGGTAGTCGTTGGCGACCGGCGAGACGCCCAGGTCCACGAACGTGCGCGTCAGGTCAGTTCCGCAGAATCGGCAGGTCGGCATGACGACTCACTCCCACACTTTCCAGGGGGCGCGGCCTTCGGTCCACATCCGGTCGAGGTCGATCTTGTCCTTCAGGTGGTCCATGCACTGCCAGAAGCCGTCGTGCTTGCAGGCCACCAGCTGGCCGTCGCGGGCCAGGCGTTCCATCGGATCGGCCTCCCAGAACGTCGCGTCGTTGTCAATGTAGTCCAGCGCCTGGGGTTCGAGGACGAAGAACCCGCCGTTGACCCAGGCGTTGTCGCCCTGGGGTTTTTCGCGGAAGGAGGCGATGCGGACCTGGCCCTCGGCCAGGCGGAAGGAGCCGAACCGCCCGGGCGGCTGCACGGCCGTCATGGTGGCCAGGGCCTTTTGTTCGCGGTGAAAGGCGATGGTGCGGCGGATGTCCACGTTGCTGACGCCGTCGCCGTAGGTGAAGCAGAAGGTCCCGCTGTCCAGGTAGGGGGCCACGCGCTTGAGGCGGCCGCCCGTGCCGCTGTTTTCGCCGGTGTCCACGAGGGTGACGCGCCAGGGCTCGACGGTGTGCTGGTGGATGGTGGTCTTGTTGCGCTGCAGGTCGATGGTGACATCCGAATTGTAGAGGAAGTAGTTGGCGAAGTACTCCTTGATCATGTGGCCCTTGTAGCCGCAGCAGATCACGAAGTCGTCAATGCCGTGGGCGGCGTAGATTTTCATGATGTGCCAGAGAATCGGCATGCCGCCGACTTCCACCATCGGCTTGGGGCGGGCCGTGGTTTCCTCGCTCAGGCGGGTGCCGTATCCCCCGGCCAGAATAACCGCTTTCACCTGTTGTCTCCTTTCTGCGGCAGGACAGCGTCCAGGATGCTGGTTCTGCCGGATCAATTCGGGGCGGCCGTCGTGCCGTCCAGGGAAAGATCCAGGACGGCCCGGTTTTCCCCGGGGAGGAGCCGGCCGCCGACGCCGGACTGGGCCTGTTCCGGATTCATGATGCGCCAGCCGGCGTTCTTGTAGGTGCCGGTGGCCACGTCGCGCGTATTGATGAACACCAGCAGGGTGCCGTCGTCGCCGACCTGGAGGGATTTCTGCCGCCAGACCGCGCCGCCGCCGGGAAGGATGTATTCCACGTTGACGGGCTGGTTGCCGCCGCGGTTGTCGGGGCCGTAGAGCGTGTAGTGCCGGCGCCGGGAGAACACGTGCATCTGCCAATGGGGGAGCGAGGCGGGAATGACGATCCGGACGCTGTCGGTCCGGGGCTGCCACAGGAATCCGCCGCTGGACACAATGGGGGCGGGGGCCGGGGCCGGCGTGGGCACGGTGACCGGAACGGCCGGGGTTTCGTCGGCTTCGTCGGTTTCCGTTTCGGTTTCGGTCTCGGCGGGCGGTGATTCCGCCTCCGGCTCGATTCCGTTGAGTTCCGCCATGGAAATCGGCGTTTGGGTGCCGTCGCCTTCGGAGAAACCGCCGGGTTCGCACCCCGCGGCAAGGAGGGCAAAGGCAGCAAACAGGGCCCCCGGCCACAAGAGCGAGGACAAGGCAGGGAGCTTGAATTTCATGCGCATCTCTCTAGCACGGATCAAAAAGGGGGGTCAAGCGCCCAATGGACGCTCCGGCGCGTGTGCCGGCTCGCGCAGCAGCGTTTCAGAAGCGGCGGACGGCGTGTCGAGGCGCGGCGGGGGGTGGAGGGGATCGCGGGCGCCCTGCCGCCAGCCCTGGAGGTAGGGGCGGACGCCATACCGGTTGCCCTCGAACACGAAGCGCGCCACGATGTAGGCGGCGTGGGTCCAGCCGGTCAGCCAGCGGTGGCGGCGGAACTTCCGGCGGAAGATGGATTCGCTGCGGCCGTAGGTATGCCAGAATTGGGGATTGGGGGTGCCGGCGCCGGTGGTCATGGAGATTTTGTGCCAGACATGCGCATCGGGCACGTAGCGGATGCCGAACCCCGCTTCGCGCGCGCGCAGGCACAGGTCGTAGTCTTCGTAGAGGAAATGGTAGTCGGGATCCATCAGGCCGGCGGTTTCGAGGATGGCGCGGCTGAACATAATGACGCAGAACGTGGCGAAGTCCAGGTCGCCGGGCCGGTCGTAGCGGCCGTCGTCGGGCCCGCGCGTTTTGCGCATGGTGACGACGGGGGGAAAGCGCCGGAACACGGAGCCGGCGGACCAGACGGTATCGGGGTGGCCGTGGTAGTAGATCTTGGGCACGAGCAGGCCGGCGCGGGGATGCGCCAGGGCGGCGGCGACGAGATGTCCGGCGAATCCGGGCTCGACCGTGGTGTCGTTGTTCAGGATGAGGACATAATCCGCCCCGTGCGCCAGGGCATGGCGGATGCCGGCGTTGAAGCCGCCGGCGACGCCGGCGTTGGGTTCCAGCCGCAGCACGCCGCAGCCCGGCGCGTTCTGCATGACCTGTTCGCAGGCGGACCTCTCGCTGCCGTTGTCCACGTACAGCACGGTGAACGGCCGGTAATCCACCTTGGCGAGGCTTTGCAGGCAGTCGAGGGTGACCTCGGGATGGTTATATCCGAGCACAACGGCCCAGACATGGGGGCGGGCGGGGGACGACGGCGTTTCCATGCATCAGCCTTTCTTGCGGAAGGAATCCAGTTCCCGGACGAAGGCGCGGTATTCGCTGAAGAAGCGTTCGCGGGTGTGGAATTCCCGCGCCCAGGTCCACGCGGCGCGGGCCATGGCCTCCAGGTCGGCGGGCGGCGCGGCGGACAGGGTCCGGACCGCGGTCCGGATGGATTCCACCGAGGCGTCCGGCAGGGTTACGCCGCGGTCCGGGGCGATGTCCACGCTGGCCTCCCGGGTGACCACGGGAATCAGGCCGGCATGCATGGCGGTGAGGACGCAGCCGCCCCCGCCTTCCGAGCAGGAGGGATAGACCAGGGCGAGGCTTTGGCGGGCCAGTTCCCGGAAGCGCGGGCCGGCGACATCCACCCAGCCTTCGGTGCGGATGTTGGGAGTGCGGTAGAGAAGGTCCGCAAAGGCGTTGCGGAAGGCGGGTTCCCGTTCGACGGGTCCGCAGACGGTCAGGTGCAGATCCGGCAGGCCGGCGAAGGCGTCGAGGACGAGATCGAGGCCCTTGTGGACAAAGCCCTCGCTGCCCAGCCACAGGAAGCGGCGGCGGGCGGCGGCCAGGTCGCGGCCGTCCGGAAACGGATAGTCGAAGGCGTTGGACAGGCGGATGCGGCGGATGGGCTTGCCGGCGAAGGCGAACGACCCGATGGTGAACTCGTTGCCGAGAACGGTGATCAGGTCGGCGTTTTCCGCGGCGCGGTTTTCTTCGATCTGCTTGAAGGGGGCGAGGGCGATGCCGCGCCGCTGCCGCAGGTCGTCGAGCCGCCGCTGCTGGCTGCCGTTGTGGACCCGGTGATGCGCGGTGTCCATGTGCGCGATCTTCAGGCAGGAAGGCGGCAGGTCGGCGGCATAGCGGTCAAAATTGCGGCGGACGTCCACATAGATGTCGTAATCGGTGCGCGGGAGCGGGCCGCGCCGCGTCCAGTGGATGACATCCACCGCATAGCCTTCTTCGCGGAAGGCCTGCGCCATGGCCCAGGTCTCCCAGAAATGCGGATGGCGGTGGGGCAGGTCGCGTTCGCTGCGGACGAGGACGGCATCCACGATGTAGGACAGCAGGACGCGCCCGCGCGGGGAGGCGCCGGCGGCCGGCGGCAGTTCCACGCAGCGCTCGTTGAGGCCCCGCAGCCGGCGGACGGCGCGGCGCAGGGCCGGTCCGGCGGCGCCGGAGAGCCAGGACATGGAGAAGGGTGGCGGCATACCGCAGGGGAGTCAACCACGCGCCTTCCGGCCGCGCAAGGCGGAAGTTGGCTGCGGGTTTCCGGGGGTTTCCGGTGCGGGGGTGTTCAGTGGGCAGCGGGGGTTTACAGGCTGGGGGACCCGACTTTGTCCACCGTAGCCTTGGCGAAGGCGGAAGGGCGGCGGCACCATAAACGAAAATGGCCGCCGTGTGGTTGCCCCCAGTGAACGAGCGCAGAGAGTGAACGGGGATGGGTTTTTCCCCGGCCGATGATCCGCATAAGGAAGGGGGCGCCTCGGAATGGGGGCGCCGGGGGAAAACCAAGGCGGGGGAAACCGCAGCCGCCCGCCTCCCCGCCGCGCCAATCGGCCGCACCGCGAGAGCGGATTCAACGGCGCACCCGAAGCCCCGCAGGTGACGTGACAGCGCGGCCCCGCGCTGGCACGGCGCCTGGGCGCGCCCCATACCCCGCGAAGCCCGCCCACGCGGGCGATCGGCCCTCTTCTCGCCTCGGCTTCAAAATCGCCTAAAACGGACCGAAAACGGTATTTTCAGTCCTAAAATGCTCAAAATAGGCCCAAAATCGCGATTTTGAGGCATTTTTCGGTCATTTTTGCCCCAAAAACGTCAAATATGGCCTTCTTAACCAATTCCAGAGGAATGAAATGGACAAAACATCAAATTATAGGACCGGCCCCTTTACGGCCCCTTTACGGCCCCTTTACCAGAAGAGAAGGATAGCGAATCTATTAATCAGTTTGTTGCGCCACTTTATCGGGATTATTCGATACCCATTCTCTACAACGTGCGATGTATGCTTCTTCTTGTTCAAGATATTCCCGGCTTGGAAATCCATCGATCATACTTACTAACATTTCAGCGGAATCTACTGCTACAAAAGCTTTTACAACATCTCCTTCGCCGCCATAGAATTCGTTGGAGTCCAAATATTTCAAAAGAAATTCAATTACTTCTGGTTGTCGCACATACTGTAATAAATTAATAAAGTACATGCGTGTGGAGAGTTCCTCTAAATTTTCTACGCGATGAATGTATTCTTCAATTGCATAAGTTTCCCCCATTCGTCCGGATGCGAGCAAAGAACCCCGGTACAGGCTGGACACATCCCAACGTGGCTGATACAGACCGGAGTCAGCTCTTTGACGAGCCATAAGCTGTTCGATTCGCTCCACTTCGTTTGTTCTGATTTCTGAAAGAATGGGAAGTGCCTCCTGAATGTTCGCCACCCCGACAGCCAATACCACATTATAGTCAGGCTTAGTCTGTATAGCCGCCATTAATCTATTTTTTGCACCAACAGAAAAGTCTTCTGGTGAAAATTCAAAAAGCAGTTTTGAAATATGCTCTCGAACGAGGGTTGATGAGTCAAAAATCCCCTCGACCAAATTATCGACCGCGCGCTGTCGAACTTCCATGTCTTTTGAGCGAATACCGATCCTGCAATATATAGTAAGAGCGGCTTCGCGCACATCTGGGGAAGGGTCTTTCTTATATTTTTCAAGCAATTGCAGGGAATCATCGGTAACCGCAAGGGGAATATCGACCAGTCTGAACGGCTCCCCCTTCTTTACGGCGGTTATAGACTTTTCTACCGCGGCAATGAATGAAGCGTTGTTGACCTCTGTAGCACCTGCCGAAAGGGACAGTGAAAAGATAAAAAATATTACAGATAATGACGCGTTATGTTTCATGGTGCATGCCTTAATCATTAGCGGTGTCTTGAATCGATCAGGTCCCAATGAGCTTTGGGTAAAAACATTTTCCCCTCATCGCAATTACCCGTATTGTTCATCAGCCAATGAGAAGGCCCCCCATCTGGAAGATTTCCGAAAGCATGACCAAGCTCATGGGCAATTAAGTTGCGTATTGACAAGGAACCATCACGCACAAAAGCATACGTATTATTTCGATTTGCAAATCCATTTGCCCCAGCAATGTCGTGAACGTGGTAAACAACGTAATCAAAGTTAGCTGGGAGCGGAATGGCGCTGCAAATAACTTGAGCCTCCGATGATAATGGCGACGAGTACTCTAGTTTACCATCGTTATTAAGATCATAGTTCACATTCGTCATGCCAAAATCAACAACTTCAAATTCAGCTACGCACTGATTGTAAACTGAATCATTCAAATACGCCTGGATGGTGGCCGCTGAAGTGGCGTCAACTGGAGGAATATTGCTTACTCCCTCAACAACGCGATAAAGAGCCACTCTCTTCTCTATAAGGCTATAGTTTTTAACATTAAGAAAAGCCGCCCTGAGATAATCAATTGCGCCCAAATCCGCCCCAATCGAGCTGTCCATCGTGCCGAGCGAGGTAAGAGTAAGAGTCTCCGGAGAAGTCGAAGCGGATGAAGGCGATACGGAAATGTCAGGAGAACTCGAAGAGAATTTTACGCGAGTTGAGGCTGCAATGGGATCCATTTTCGCAAAAGCCGTATCGGAATCCGACCACTTTATAGATTTCCAATATATTGGCAAATCGGTCTCTCCATCAAACCCGTATTTTTGATTTACAGTATTAGTATATTCAACTTCAATCGACGTGCCCCGGACGATGTCTTGGCATTCGGCGATTGTGTTCAGTTGAAGCTGAAACTCTATATCGCCCAATGCATCACTTGTATCCCAAGAGCGAACCCATAACGTCTTTGGCAAATCGCTATTCTGATAAGTAACAGGGAAAAAAGATATTTGCTGGGTTCCGAAAAAGTCTTCGAAAAGCTCTATCTTTGATATGCCCGCCGAGATTGAAAGATCCACACTGCAATCCAAATCTTCCGGCTGAACCTTCTGAATGATGATTTTCGTCAATGGTCGATCATCCCAAGAATCTGAATGAACAACGAGGCCTCCTGGCGATTCTTCAGAATAGTCATCTGCGTCATCAATGGACCCGTCATAGTTTGCATCTATATCCAAGTCCACCTTAAGTATGATGATCTCTTTTTCTCCGCTACAACCGCCCGCATCGGTGGCGATGACGGTGGCAATTCCCGGGGCAAGGCCGGTCACTTCGCCATTCGTGCTGACCGAGATATCGCCATTGCCGCTCCAGGTGAAGGGTGCTCCGGCGGCACCGGACGCCTCCATCTGCGCTGTCTCGCCGACGCATATCACATCAGCCCCGGAAACGACCACCTTGTAGGGGCCTGTATTCGTTGCATGAATGATCTCGGCATACGCACCGCTGTGCCATCGATAGCCAACCGTGTTGTATCGCAGAACAACGGTGCTGTTGGCGAGTATGAGATTGTTTTTCTCTGCATTTTCATCTATCATAACACATTCTTCTTTAAGCCCATCCGGAATGCCGTCATGGCTTGAAAAATAGAAGTTGTTGCTATGGGCCTCGAAATAAACCATGTCATAACCGTCGTCCACATCCTCAACCGATCCTTCTATTTCAATATCCACGTAATAGCCGCATTCAAGCAAATCACGCACTTCCAATGTGGCCACCTCGTTTTGCCGTCCGGGATTTCCTCCTGTGACACAGTCCCGGGAATCTTCGACCGTCACCCGCATGCCGATCAAATTAGTGGTGATTGAGCGGGTGTTTGTGACGACAACAGGCGTGGCAT